>PLNZ01000420.1 GCA_003142915.1 Ignavibacteriales bacterium
ATCTCATATTTTAAGTACTTTAATTATCGGTGTAATTGTGGGTTTTGTAGGATACAAATTGTCGGAATCGTATCATATGATAACAAAACTTGCAGCTCCAATTGTGCTTATTTTATTGGGATTGATTTATTTTATTTTAGAATACCGTCATAGTTTAATTAAAACAGAACACCAGCATCACCACATTGATGTTGAGACAATTACTAAAAACAAAAATAAGNNCGTCTTGTTTATTCAGGATCAAAGGGAGTAAAAAAACTGCAGTGGCATTTTTTGGAACATCACGATAAGCTTATAAGCGGAGTAATTTTAATACTTGTAGGATTACTTGCCTTTTTTGTTGAGTATTAAATATACAATTCCCTACTTTTTTTTATTTATTAAATGACTTCTCTTGTCATTGGCAGAATCTAATGGAAATATAACATAGTTATTTCGCTCCTCCGGAGCTNNAACATTTCGCTGCTCCGCAGCTCATTTCCTGCTTTTATAATTCTCCAAAGTTTTATATCCAATTCGTTATATGAGTTGAGCACCGGAGGTGCGATATGTAAATAGATTAAATTGCGAAATAATATTATGAAGCTCCGTAGGAGCGGTATTCTATACTACCTGTCTACCGCGATAAGGCAGGCGGATTAAAAATAATTCCGGATCTTAGAATTGAGAATTAAAAGAACACAATAACAGATCCGGAATTATACTTAGTACCATTTGGATAAGAAAAGAAAAAAGGAAAATTTCTACATTAAAAACAAGAAGCCCATCTTACAATGGGCACAATGAATTTTATTAATTACTTTTTGTGAGGAAGTATTGCATCTTTAGCATGTTTAGCTATTCTAAATTTTACAACTTTCTTAGCAGGGATCTTAATTGTTTCGCCTGTGGCTGGGTTTCTTCCGATTCTTGCTTTTCTGTCAACAAGGACTAATTTGCCCAAGCCGGGAAGTACAAAACCTTTTTTTGCTTCTTTGTAAGCAAGCATTACTAATTCTTCAATGAATTCGCCGGTTGCCTTTTTGGTTAATCCGGATTTTGCGGCCATATGAGTTAAAATTTGACCTTTTGTCATTGACATTTTAATGCCCCTTATAATTTGTGATTTAATATCGAATGAAATTTAGTATTTTTTTAATATAAAACAAATAGATATTGTCTATTTTGTTAATTATTTAGTTAATACCTGAATACTCTGATTAAGCAATAAATTAAGTAGTATAATTAAATATTAAGTATTTTTGAAAGAAGATTTATTCCTGTTATTTTGCAGTTTAATTTATGAATAGTTCTATGTCTAAAATAATTCTATTAGTGTTTTGTTTTTTCCAAATTCAATCAGCTTATCTGAATAATTCGGTAATCTTTGCTTTTCAGCTTTCGCAAAAAACAATTCAAAATATTCCTTCCGACTCATCAAAGCAAAAATCTTCAGCCGTTATAGATTCTTCAGCACATCGTATAAAGAAAGAAGTAGTTGTACCTGTATATTCTCATTCTTATTTAGGTATTTCTCCGGGAAATTTCGAAATCGGGAAAAATGAAATTGATTCATATGATTATAGATTTATGGGCGACTTGCTTACAAATGTACCTTTTGGCTTTGACAGGGATTTAGGATTTGTCGGTCAACCCTCTGAAGTTTTAATTTATGGTCAGGGATTCGGAAAAATATCCTACTTAAGCGACGGAATTTCAATAAATAACCGGTTGACAAATTCTTATGATTTGAATCTTTTTCAATCGGAAAGCATAGATTCTATCGAAGCAATTCCGCTTACACGAGGTTTTTTATACGGTACAATGAATAATGAAGCTGCTGTTAATTTCATTTCAAACAAACCGACATTACTTAAACAATATTCCCGTCTTAAATTCTATCTTGCACCTGATAATGAAGGAATGGTTGATGCAATTTTCAGTGTTAACCCATTCAAAAAAACTAATGTTTATTTTGAAATTACACATCAAAGCACTGATTCTGTTTATGCTAATTCCAATTACAGCAGCTGGAGATTTGATACCCGTATAAGATATTTGCTATCTGATAAGGTTAATCTTTCAGTAAGTTATAAATATGCTATGTCGAACATTCAGCTTTACAGCGGAGTTAATATTGATAGTATCAAAAACAATTATTCGCCGGGCGATGTAAATAGTGTTCTTTATGACCAAACTACTGCCCCTGTCAGATATATCGACCGATATCAGAAAACATTTGTAAATGACTTCAAACTTCAGCTTACGGCAAATCTTATTCCCGATTCCCCGACTGAATTGAATCTACGTCACCAGGATTATTTAGTTCAATACAGACAAAATGAATATGGGTCAGATAATACAAGTGCGGATGTTANNAAAGTGACGAAATTAGTTCTCCGCTCATAAACGGAGAAGTGAACAAAAACATTTTCTCAACTGCCGGAATTGCCGGAATTGATTTATTCAACAAATCTCTTATTCCATCAGGATTTATAAAATATCTTAATTACTCTTCGGCTTCCTATGCGGGTGCAGGCGCCGATGTAGTTTATAATTATGATAAAACTTTGAAATTGTACGCAGGATTATCTTCATTCGAAAAACCTTATAATATACTTGAAGAATATTATTATCCTGCAAATATCAGTTATAACAATAAACAAAAAATTTCAACAGTTGATTTTTCTCTTTCATTTACAAACAGTTTTCTGAATTTTTCGACCGGTTACTTCAATCAGAGTATATCTAATGCATTAATGCCTGCTATGTATTATCCGGAATTATTGAAAAATGACACTTCGATTTTTATTAATAAAAAAGAAATATCACTTCAAGGATTAAGTAGTGCATTTGACTTAAAGATTTGGAAACTGCATTTCAACACAAATACAAGTTATTACTTCTCGGCACAAAGCAGACACGATTATGATCTTCCTGAATTTACATCCTACGGAGGTGTTTATTACATAGATACATTATTCCATCATAATTTGAAATTGAAAACCGGTGTTAATTATTCGTCGATAGGAAGCAGAGATCAGACTATTTATGATTATGAAAAGAGCATTACTNNCAATTTTCTCCTACATTCCAATTGGATTTTTTCCTTGCCGGCAAGATTCAGGATAGGGCGATAATATATTTTGTTTTTCAGAATCTTCTTAATAATAATTATTTCATTGTTCCATACTATCCAATGCAGACACGGCAGATCAGGTTTGGTGTTGCGTGGGAATTCTTAGATTAAACGTTTACTTTGTCAGTTCTGCTAAGATTACTGCAGAAGCGCTTCCAACATTTAAAGACTCTGCCTTACCTTTTTTAGGGATTGTAATTATTTGATCGGATAATTCAAGTATTTGTTTTGAAGGTCCGTTTGCTTCATTTGAAAGAACAATAACAATATTTTTCTTTTTTTTATATGAATAGAGATCAGATCCCTCAAGGTCGGCAGTAAGAATATCATAATTATGTATTTTTAATATTTCAAGTTCTTTATAAAGATTATCGGATTCATAAATATCCAAATGAAAAACAGATCCCGCGGAAGAACGAATTACTTTTGGATTGAGAATCTCAACACAACCCTGATTTACTATAATTTTATTAATTCCAAACCAGTCGCAGTTTCTAAGAATAACGCCCATATTGCCGGGATCGGTAATATTTTCAAGTGCCGCAATTACAGGACCGGAATTCCCGGGATCGGGACTTGCTAAATTATTTTTATAATTAAACACACCGGCAATTCCCTGAGGAGTTTTAGTGTCGCACAGTTTATCTAATTCATTTTGTTTGATAATCTCAGATACAATTTTTTTCTTTTTAATATCACTTAGAAATAACTTTTCTTCCTCAGCGAACTGATTTGTAAACATTAGAATTTCACAGGAATATCCGGAATTGAGTGCTTCAGATATCAACTTGATGCCTTCAACCGGAAATTTCTTTTCAAGTTCTCTATTTTTTTTAGAAAGAAGGGAAGAATAGTATTTAAGTTTTTCTTTAGTCATTATTTCCGCAATAATTCAGTACAAATATNNCAGCAGGTCGACGGTTCAAATCCGCCTGCCAGCTCACAAACCCCGAATTCTAAACGAAAACGGGGTTTTTTATTTTGCTCAAATCAGCAATTACTCCGAATTGACCTATTTGTTTATTCAAAACCTTATCTGAATTAAAAACAACTATTTTAAGATATAATCGCAATTTCCGTCCTTCTTAAATTAGTATGTACGAAGTTTTGAATATATACAATAATATCATCGACTTCACGACTTGCATTTTTAGGCAATTTTATCATTTTGTTGACGTCAACGAAATGATAATCCGGTTCAATTTGTGAATTTCTGCAAGATTCTTTTGCTTTATTGACAGCATTAAGAAAATTGCGCCAATCACTGTAACCTAGTAAATCTTGAAGATCACGAGCGAGCCAGTATTCTATTCCATTTTCTTCATATGCAGCTTCTTCAAATGTAGTACGGAGTTGTAAGATCAATAACTTTTAAAATGGTTTTCATTTCCGACACATCAATTGAAGATCTTGGATATTGATACCATTACACCCTTACTCAACGATTATCTCTTAGCTATAAATAACAGATATGTACATGTAAAATTTGAAGGCGGAGAAGCACTTTCAATAACAAGCGATAGATTTACTGATGTTAAGGATACCTTCAATTTTTTTTATTATCTTTTTTATATTTATTATAGAGTCTTTTACCTTTAGCAGTCAGCCGATATCGCTGGTTAGGACTTGTAGGAGTATCAGGTAAGGTCATTTCTATATAGCCGGATTCAAGAGAAGGATTTAAATAATATTCTATAAACGATTTTCTGTCTCTAAGTGTAAGCTTTTCTTGTATTTCAACTCTTGTTAGTCCACCCTTTAATACAAAAATTACACGCCTGATAAATTCATCTTGAGGGGTAGCCTGTGGGGCAATGCTGTCAGGTTAAGAATTTTTCTTAACATAGCT
>PLNZ01000135.1 GCA_003142915.1 Ignavibacteriales bacterium
GGTTCAAGTCCTTCCGAGCCCACTTAAAAAGCTCGACTTGAGCTAAATTTCAAATAGGTCGTCTGATATTTTGTTAGACGACCTACTTTTTTGTGGTAAATCTATGAACGTTTTATGAACACTTTTATGAACGTTTTTTGATCCTTCCAAAACCATCGTTCTTAACAATTAAAGAACGAGGTATTTATGCAACTCTTCAAACGCAATGGTTACTATCAGATACAATATTTTGATGAAAAGCTTCAGAGGATAAGAAGGAAACCTCTGAAAACAAAAATCAAAAACGAAGCAATAACACAACTTACAAATTTTAAAAAATCCTTANNGATCAAAAATTTCCCTCTTTAACACTATCGCAATTCAAAGATGAATATGCAAAGTTTATCAAAGAAAACTATAGTAAAAAATATCTGACTTCTGTTGAGCTTTCTTTCCGTTCGTTAACATCATACATAAATAAGGATATTTATTTATCAGATTTAAATAATATAATGATGGAGAAGTTTCTGCTTAATGTGTTCAGTAAAAGTAAGTATGCCGCAAACTTGTATTGCCGGACGCTAAAGGCGGCTATGAACAAAGCAATTACTTGGAATTATATCAGTAAGAATCCTTTCAAGGGAATCAAATTACCTAAGATTCCTAAAAAGTATCCTACTTTTATTTTGGAGAAAGAGCTTAATATTATTATTGATTCTATTAAAGAAAGAGATATTAAAGATGTAATAACTCTAGCGTTCTTTACCGGAATGAGGCTGTCGGAAATTATAAATCTTTGTTGGAGTGCGGTCGATCTTAAATCCGGTATTATTACAGTGCAAAACAATGAAACATTTACGACAAAAAGTAAACGCGAACGAATAATACCAATGCATGAAAGAGTCCGCTTAGTACTATGTAACCGGCCCCGAAGAGATTCCGACAGATATGTCTTTGCTAAGTGTGGAATCTTGTATCTGCAAGAATTTATCTCTAAAAAGTTTAAGAAGTCCCTGCTTCAAGCAGGCCTATCCAATGAACTTCATTTCCACAGCTTGCGGCATAGTTTCGCGAGTAATCTTGTCCAAAAAGGTATATCACTTTATGTAGTGAAAGAATTGCTCGGACATGAATCAATTAATACGACACAGATATATTCACACTTGCAAAATGAGAGTCTGGTTATTAAATCTAAGTAACTTTGGCTGGTCAATTTTCACCGGAAACTTGGTCAATTTTCAACCGGAATTAACAGCAATTGCAGACATTTAGTCTTATTGTGTATAAAAGTGTTTACTTACTATAGAATGTATTACCCGATTGGACAAAATTTGGTTTAATTTAGTTTAATTAGATACTGACCAGTTTTTGCCAGAATCAACTTCTACTACAATCTAAAAAATTCGCTGTGGGACATAGTTAGAAAAATCAATATTTTCCTTATTCATCAAGCATACAAAATAAATATATATTCTTTTATTTCAACAACCTCTATTCTTTTTTTATCCTTTTTGACTATTCACTCTTTTTGTTTTTGGTTCATAACAACTTTTTTGTTCTCATGTGTGAAAGTACTTGACTTTTAAAATTTATTATTTTACGTTTGAAACAAAGGAAAAGAAAGTATAAATAACTAAAAAAAACTAATAAATACATCAAAAGAAATTAAATAAAACTTTAGCAATATATAATTAGAGGATAATATGGTGGAATCCAACGACGAACATAAAATCTTCCAGGAAGAACGGATGCGGGGGATAATGAAAATACTGGAAAAAGAAAACCGGGTATTGATTGCCGACTTATGCAAAACTTTTAATACGACGTCGGTAACGATCCGGAAAGATCTTGACCAGTTGGAAAATGAAGGGCTTCTTAAAAGAACGCACGGCGGTGCAATATTATACAAACCCTTGTTCCATGGGCTTGCACTAAATGAAAAAGAGAAACTGAATTCGGAAGAAAAAGAACGTATAGCCAAAGAAGCTGTTAAGATGATATCTGAGGGGGATGTGATTATTCTTGATTCCGGATCAACTACGACTCAACTTGCGCGAAATATGAAAAATCTGAAGGGCATCACTGTAATTACAAATGCAGTGAATATTGCTCTCGAACTAATTGACACTGACCTGGAAGTAATTTTAACGGGCGGCACTTTGCAGAAGAAATCTTCCANNATGATTCTTTAAGAAAGATATCTGCTGATAAATTATTTCATGGGGTTGACGGGATTGATTATGAAATTGGCCTCACTACGCCGAATGTTACGGAAGCAAACACAAGCCGGGTAATGATGAAGCGTGCAAGCGAAAATATTCTTCTCGTTGATTCTTCTAAATTTGGCAGAAGAAGCCTGGGGGTAATTTGTCAAATAAAAGAAATAGACAAGATTATAACAACAAAAGAAACGGACAAATCTGAAATAGACAAACTTAACGACTTAGGAGTTGAAGTAATAGTAGTATAAAAATATCATTAATAATTTATAAAGTTAAAGGTAGAACAAATGAACACTAAATTTATTCAAATTAGTATGCTGATATTATTTCTAACAATGCTATGCAGCATTAGTCAATATGCACAGGTATCAAAATATCCTATGCTATCGGAAAGCAAAGTAGTCCTTGAAGGCGATAGCGGAAAATGGGACTATAATAAAGTACACACCCTTTCAGTGGTTGAAGCGAATATGGGTGGTTATAAATATTGGGGTTACTATGGTCTCTGTTATTATGGCGGCAATCCTGATCTTCGTAAAGGCGGATTAGTTAGAAGCAACGACTTAATTAATTGGGATAAATACGCTGGAAATCCGATTATCAAGGGTGATTGTAGATGGCCAACGGTTGTTTTATCAAATTCGGTTTTTTATATGTTTTATGCGGAATATGATTCCAATAATGATAGCCATATAGTTATGCTTACTAGCGAGGATGGAATTCATTTCGATAACAAGGTTGTTGTCGTTCCTAAAGAACTCGGAACACAGAACCAAAATCCATTCATTTATTTTAACAAGCAGGACGGGTATTTCTATTTAACATATTATCATGGTGTGGAAAGAAGTAATAATAAAAGTAAAAATATTTGGCAAATAAAACTTATAAAGAGCAAGACCATTGATAATTTGAAAAACGCAAAGGTAAAAACACTTCTCACTTCGGATTATACAATTGCCTCCCCATCAATTACCTTTTTTAACAATAAGTATTATTTGTTAATTGAGTCAATTAAAGAGGGTAATTGGGATAATAAATGGGTTACAAGAGCTTATGAAAGCAACAAAATTGACGGCAAATATAAAGAGTTAGGCAACAGCCCGGTGTTAGCCGATAATGATGCATGTGCATTTCAATATGTTCTTGATAATCAATTATATATTTTTTACTCTCATTGCTTAGACTTAGTAAAGTGGAACTGGGAATTAAAAATGGTGAAAGCGATAAAATGAACAAATTTTTAAGTGAAATAATATGTCAGCCAAAATCTCTCGAAGTAACATTGGATTATTATTCCAGTACGGAAGGGGAAAAAAGGCTAAAGAAAATACAGGAGTTATTTCATAAAGAAAATTTTCAGCAGATAATTTTTACCGGAATGGGAAGTTCATTTTTTACTTCTTATGCGGCTGCCTGCTTATTCAACAGCGTTGGGATACATTCCTTTGTAGTGAATACAAGCGAACTTCTTTACTATCATTTTGCATTAGTCACGGAGAAGACGCTGATAGTATGTATTTCTCAATCCGGTGAAAGCTTTGAGGTTGTAAAGTTATTAAAAAAACTCCCGGCAAATATCTTTTGTATTGGAGTCACCAATGAAGAGAAAAGTACTCTGTCAATGACGGCAAAAGTATCATTATTAAGTAAAGCAGGCAGGGAGGAGATGACCTCCACCAAGACATACACATCAATAAGCCTGGTTACGTTCATACTCGGCTGGTATCTTACCGGTAAATGGGGACAGGGAAAAATTTCTCAGGTAAAAAAATTAATAACTGGTTTTGGGGAGTTACTTACCGGCCATGAAAATTTAGTTAAGGATATATTTGATTTTTTGGGAGATATAAAGTTTTTACAATTCATTGGCAGGGGACCATCATACTCTACAGTGCTGCAAAGTGAATTGATGTTTAAGGAAGCGGCAAAAGTAGCGGCAGCAGGGACTTTGGGCGGTGAGTTTCGCCATGGACCTATGGAGATGGTTAAACCTGGCTTTAAGTCAATATTGTTTGCGGCTGAAGGAAAAACCTACAACCAAAGTATTAAGATGGCTGGTGATATTGCCAAATATAATGGTAAGGTATTAATAATTACTAATAAGGATCCAAAAATATCGGATAGTAATATAAATGCAATTTTAATAAATCAGCCTGATGAATATTTGTATTCAATTCAAAGTATAATCCCTGTTCAACTAATCGTAAATCATTTAGCATTAGTAAAAGGGTTTGAACCGGGCAATTTCGTTAATGGCGGCAAAGTAACTTTAATGGAATAGAATGAAAATGAATAAATCTTATAAAAATAAATATTTATTGATTATTACTATTTTAATGTATGTTGCCTTTGGATTGGTTACATCTGTAATTGGTG
>PLNZ01000274.1 GCA_003142915.1 Ignavibacteriales bacterium
TGTCTATTACTATTAATTCGACGGAATCTTTGCCCGATATTTGAGGAATCAAATGATCTAAACAAACATTCAGAAATTTTGCCCGATTATATGTGGGAATACAAATAGATAATTTTATCAAAATCAATCATTTTCTCTAAAATTGTCCTAATTTTATTTTTTCTATTCTCCAATCAATTCTTTTCTTTTTAAAGATATAAATTGCAAATGGCAATCCTTATTAAAAGGTTAGTCGCAGCAATCACATAACACAGAATATCAGAGTTATAATATTTTGCACAGTTATAATTTGGTACACAAAAAAAGTGTTTAAACATTTATTCTACCTTTCTTAATAGCATTTCTCGTATAAAAAGTAAAATATATCATACCTGGAAAAGCACTTAATGTACTTGCCAATACTATTCCCGTCACTCCCAAAGTCTTTCCAAAATAAAAAGTGAATAAAAGGAAAATGGGTGCAATCACAAATGACCAAACTGCCTGTGATTTTACAAGCCCAAGACTATTAAGTAATATTGAGTTAGTATTACCCCATCCCATAAATAGAGCATATAAAGCAAAAAGCCCTGTTAGAGAATAATTCTCGAAAGTAAGCCCTGTCCATAATTTTAAGATAAGAGGATGACAAATAAAAATTAATCCTCCGAATACTATAAACAATAAAGGAACTGTAAAATATAAATTAAAATTAAGTTTATTTAATACTCCCTTCCAATTTCCGTTCCTGGCTTCTGAAGTAAAAGAGGGCGTAAATGCCGCCATAAAGGCCATATGAATTGTGATTAGTACAGTAAACAAGCGCTGAATAATGCTAAAGTCTCCGGCATTTTTCAATCCACCTATTAGTCCAGCTAAAAATGTACTCCCTGTTGAAACAATCATCGCAGAAAAATTTAGTGTAAAAAAATGCATACTGACTGAAGAAATTTTTTTAACATTATCGAACTGTACTACGGCCGGTATCCATATAAATTTCCATTTCCTAAGTACGAATAAGATTAGTATTCTTATTAAACCAATTATTAAATAAGTTAAAAAGAAATAAATTACAATATCTTTAAAAGAAAATAATTTATTTAAATTAGTTAACCAAAATACACCTAGCAGAATTAGCCATTGTATTGCGTTCAACAAGGAGTCTATATGCACTTCATGAAAAGCTAAAAAACCGCTGCTACTAGTAATTAATGATACGTTTAGAAAAAGTATTATAATTACTATTGTTATTAGGGAATTAATATAACCTGTAATATCTAATTGCTGAACTTTTAAAATTTGAACCCATGGGATTACATTCCCGAATATCAGGGAAAGAATTGAGCCAACAATTCCAATCCCAATCTGTAAATAAAATATTGATAAAAAAAAATCCCTCTGATAATCATCGGCCTTACCTGATGAATCGGCTACCATAGCAGTAAGCCTGTTAGTTAATGCCGATCTAAAACCAAAGTCAAAAGCAAATCCACTATAAAGGAAAGTTAATAATATCGCCCAAAGCCCAAACTCTTCCTTTGTAAAGGAACGAGTTGCAATACCTGTAATTATTAATATTGTAATTGTTTGAATTCCACGGGCAACAATCGAAGCAAAAGAACCAATAGCAATTGCTCTGTGACTGTTAAACAACGAAATTAAGTTCAATTGACCTCAAGTTTTGGCAAAATTATTTTTACTTCTTGGTTATATAAATGTGAATTAATTGAAATCCACTCTACTATTATTCAAATTCACACTTCCCCATTCAGTTCAAACCCTTTTTCGTATGGGACCGGAAGATAGGGAGTTTGCTTTAGATGCTCGGCAACAACGTCGTTGTGAAAAGAAATGAAGTCATGATTCTCTCCAATAATGCACTCGTCTCTATAAGGACCAAGCCACTTGTTCTTCATACCACGCTCTAAAATATCGGCTAAAGGCATATGCATTACATTTCCTATGGACAGGTCCATGTATGGACACGGCACGATTTCACCATCATGATTGATGGTAACTATACCTTTAACAGTAATACATTTCCCTGGCTGCCCGTATGACGGACTCATATGTGTGAAGATATTAAAGTCATCTTCAAGCATTTTTAGATGGTCTACATCTTGTTTCGTACAAACCCATTCTTCATGCCCTCTTGCATTTCCCACTGGTTTAGCCAAGGTAACATACAACGGAATATCATTGTCTTTGCAAAACTTACAAAAATCATCGAACTCTGCAGAGAACACCCGATCTTTAACTATACATGTCGAAAGTAGCAACTCAAGGCCAGCTTTTTTTGCGGCAGTGATTGCCCGCATAACCCGTTTATACGAACCTGGTTTATTTCGGAACGCATCATGCTCTTCCTCAACAAAACTATCAAGTGATATCTGTGCTTTGTAGCCTCCGATCTCTGCAAACCACTTGGCTTTGTCTTCGTCAAACGTCCAGCCATTTGTATCCAGAATAACGAGATGTTTGTATGGGTCAATCGCCTGGATGAGCTCATCCAGATTTTTCATAAGCAGTGCTTCGCCCCCTGTCAGAACAAAACGGAAAATACCGTACTCATCTGCCTGACGAGAAAGCTCAGCATAATCTGCGATATCCATTTGCACTCGCGGATCTATAGCTCCTGTCTTCTTCTTCAGATCTCGACTCATATATGGCTCTTCGCAACAGTGTTGACAATGGAAATTGCACAGCGATCTATAGATCTTTAGCCTCAGGATAGGGCTAATAATCCCATCTATTGCATTGAGACGAAATGCCTGAATTTTTTCATGAACGCGCGGTCGCTTTATACTTTGGTCTTTTCTTTTCCGACTCTCTTCCTTAGTGAGAGCCGCCAGTTGACTATCTAATGGCAGTAATGTCTTCATAAGGGCACCTATATATTATTTTTAAAAAAATTTTATTTGCATTTGAAAAATTAATGTTGAAGGGAGCGACAAACTTCTTTCAAAAAGATAAAAAATACTACTTCATCAGTTTATTGTTCTTTTTTTTGTTTTTGTTACCGTTATTTCACGACCGTAAACAATGTTAAACCTCCTGCCCACTGTTCTGACACTTGGGTTGTTGTTGGTGAAAGCATTTGACTCAAACACCAAAACTCTAGGCTTTGACCATAGGCTTTAAAGCACAGCATCAGTCTTTCATCTGTGTGCTGAAAAGCAGACAGGCAAAGCACAGGAGGATAGGTCTGTTTATTCATCAACAAATCTGGCGAACCAACTAGTGCGGCTGCTGCCTCAAAGCCTCCGCTCAATACCAATGACTCCGGCAGCGGCAAGGAGTCCATTTGGCTACGCTGAGAAGCAATGTCGTACTCTTGGAGTGCGCTTGGAAAATACCACCCCACAACAGTACCCTGACTTCGAGCTTTTAAAAAGTGTTCATATCGTGACTTATCGGCGAGTCTTAGGTTCGTGCTTAAAGGTAAACCACCTTCCACGGTGGTCTTGAAGTGATGCTGCGGAAAAGCCTTGGTAAAAGAGCTTTCAACTGCTGGTAAAGAGTGTTTTTCAAACTCTTCTCCTAAATCCATATTGTCGGAAATTTTTGGGCACACAAATGGAACGTGCACTCCATTAAAAATATCTTTAATGGATTGCTCGTCTTTAACGATCTTCATTAGGTCGAGACACGCTGATTCAAAAGTTTTTTCTGAAATGATTTTACCCACTTTGGAGTGCTCACTAATTCTGTCTAACACAGTATCAAATTCTATATCCGGTTGGTTAAGCTGGTAATATCGGCGGGACACGTTGTTGAACACGCGCATTCCTTCAAAAGGTAAACGCCTTCCATGCTCATCAAACAGAGTAATTGTGTTATTAATATTCATCTTTATCTCCTATATTAATTTATTGTTCTCTATCATTGTTAATGTTAAACAACTTCCAATCCAAAATTTCTCAAAATAGAAATATTTATTTTTTTATCAAATTTCTGGCGAATAATCCTTGCTACTTCATCGGAATAACTGCCAGCCATAACTATAATGGCATCCACAGGTTCAGTGACTAGTTGTTCAGGCGAAACAATGGGAATATGAGTTGCGGGAGTATATTTATTTTGTTTAAATGGTGCAGAGTCAACTACATATTTTATTTTACCGGCTAAGTTTGTCATGGATATTATAGCCAAAGCCTGATGACCTGCACCCCATATAGCTATCTTTCTATGATCGAAACGATTGACATATTCATCAATTTCATCTTTAAGTTTCTCTTGTAATTTATAAAAATGCGATATGTCTAATTTTTCCCTTTTCTTTACAACAGCAGAAATTATGTAATCATACCACACTTCATTACATTCAACAATTTCAAATCCATTTTGGTTAAGTGTAGAAGTAAGTGTCTCCTTGGTAAAATAAAATAGATGATCACCAATAAATTCATAAAAAAGATTATTCCGTAAAATCATATCAAAATTCGGCACCTCAACAAGTCCAATAGCATTATCTTTTAGATTGTTATAAATTCCTCTAAGTGTTGAACTCGGATCAGGTAAATGCTCAAGAAAACTCATTATAAAAAACGCATCGAATGGAGAGTGTTCTAACACATAAGAGCTGCTATCAACAAACCCTTTTGAAACATTAAGGCCATTTTTAATGCACTGCTTAACTGATTCTTCATAATCCTCCAAACCATAAGCTATAACATCACATTGCTGCATTATAGATAGGTATTCTCCGCATCCACAACCAATTTCAATAATTTTCTTACCGTGGAGTGAATATTTTTGTACGAAACTTTTGAATTGTTTAATTCTGAATTCTTTCATCTCTTCAGAAAAAGCGGAAGCGCGTATAACATCCTTATAGTAAGGTACTGGTTCGTTGCTTAGCTGAACCAATCCACAGCCTGAACACTGCCAAACTTCCAGATCAACCCCTTTATCGCTTGCAAGCGAATCTGCATCGGGTAAAAATTGAGCAGCTTTTGGCATGTTTTTGTAGTGAAGTAACTGTCTGCCAAAGAAATTGCTATTACACACCCTGCACTTATTCATAAGCACCTAATTTACCTTCTGTCAATTTTGCTGTTAAAAATAAGGTATATACATTTTATGTACTTTTATCAGATTGTCAGGACATGAATTATGCCATTGGAGAAATCCGGGTTCTCTCTCTGATAAACCTTTATTGGGAGGAATAAAATCGCTTGATAGGAAACATTTATATAAAAATGAAATAAAATGCCCTCTTGTAATTTGCTCAAGTATCACCTGGTTGAAAGCAATTGGGATAGGATCAAATCTTACAGCAGATCCAATTTCTAACTCAGCAACTTTTTTAATTCGATACTCAAAACTTTCTTTGAATCGTATTATACCGCCTGGCACATGCCAACCCGACCCAGAGGTAGCATCTCTCCAAGACAATAATGTTCTTTTATTTTCATCTTTAATAAGGAGGTCTACATTTACCATAGGAGTATTTCTACTAAAAAATTGGAATATCTGTTCAGGTAACCCCAATGATGGATTTGTAATTTGTGTATCTAAAACTTCGATTGCTTCTTGAACATTCATTTATTCATTTCCAAATTTTCTACATTATTTTATTTGTATCAATAAGATGCTTGTTTAGATTATACCAATCATACAAATCTTTAATTGATTCATCTATTGGAGTGAAATTAAAATCTTTTTTTTCATGTAACAGCAAGGAATTATCACCACTATATTCTTGGCCAAGACCTTCGTATTCCATTAATATATCTAACTTCTTTCGAGATATATTAATAATTTTTTCAGCAAGAGTTTTAAAATCATAAACATCCCCTGTACAGATGTTAAATACATTTTTCGGAGGATTATTATTAATAAACCATTTAACAATCTGAACTAGATCACCGATATAAATATGATCGAAAAATCTATTTTGATTAATTTTTATAGGTAAGTTTAAAGCTGCATGACAACATGCATTTGGGATAAAACGAGTTCGCCAATCATCATATTTACCAAATACTCCAAAAAGT
The DNA here is from genome assembly GCA_003142915.1 of Ignavibacteriales bacterium. Classification (GTDB taxonomy): domain Bacteria; phylum Bacteroidota; class Ignavibacteria; order Ignavibacteriales; family Ignavibacteriaceae; genus FEN-1297. The sequence goes on from PLNZ01000274.1 coordinate 5,979, forward strand.
CTAAGATTATATATATTACTATTTACTTGTGCATATTTAGTCATAATATATTTTGAAAAACCATATTGATCCGATGGAACATGTTGGTCAAAATAATTTTCTTTCATTTTAGGTATCCAATTTTCACGCCCGAACTCTGCACCTGAACCAAAGTAAATCATTTTGCCAAAATCATCTTTACAACGTGCGATATTAAAAAACATTTTCAAGTTGTGTTCAAGAACTTTTAACGGGTCTTTAGTAGAATGTTTAGGGGCGGCATCATAATTTGCCGTATGTATTACAACATCAAATTTATTATTCCTTATAAAATCAAATACTTGCTTTGAATTTAGGAGATCAAGTTCTTGGCGAGTGGATGATATTACTGTATACTCATTATTTAATTGTTCAAAAAGATTTCTTGCAATAAATCCGGCTCCTCCCGTTATTAGTATTTTCATTCAACTTCTTTGGTATTCTTAGCAATCATGTTTTTGTTAAATTCATTTCTATCTAAGAATGGCCATAAATCTTCCATGGGTAAGGAGACCATTGAACCATCTGAATTCTGCTTAGACGAAACTCTTGGAGCAGTGAACTGTTGCTTAGTAATTTTAATTGAACATAAAACTGGTCCATCGTGCTCAATAATTTTTTTAATTTTTTCCTTTAGCTCGCCATGGTTTTGAATGCAGAAATATGGTATTGAATAAGATTCTGCTATTTTTTCTAATTTGGGAAGTGTTAGCCCGCTTGAGGAATTACTTGCAACATAAAATCCATTAAAATAGGATTTTTGAGTGGCTACTATTGAAGAATAACCATCATTTTCCAAAATAAAATACTTTATTGGAAGGTTCAATCTTTTGACTGTTTCCAATTCTTGTATATTCATTTGAAATCCACCGTCACCATCTATACAAATAGTTCTTTTTTTACCACTTGCTAGGCAACCGCCGATACTTGCTGGTATAGCAAAGCCCATCGGACCAAGACTATTGGAATTAAACACTCTCATTCCTTTTTTAACATTAAATGCCTGCATTGTAACCTCACTACAAGCACCAGAACTTCCGGGAACAATCAAATCATCAGAATCAAGGATTTCATGCAGTCTTTCCAGCAATACATAAAGATTAACACCATCTTCAACATCGTAATATTCCTTCTGCATTAATGGATATTTTTCTTTCCATTCATGGCATTTATTCCACCAATTTTTACGATTTTTCTGAGTTATTTTATCTTTTTGTTTAAGTATTTCTGTTAAAAAAAGTTTGGCATCTGATACTATTCCCAAATCAATTTTCATATTCAATTTCTTAATTTCATTTTCATCGATGTCAACAATTACTTTTTTTGCATTTTTAGCAAAATTTTCATGATTGTAAGCAGTTTGCCCAAGATCTAATCTTGCACCAACAGATATAAATAAATCGGAAGTCTGTTGTGCAAAGTTAGCAGCTCTATGTGCAACAGCGCCAGGTCTACCGATATAATAAGGATTCTCGTGAGGGAAATAATCAATTGTTTTCCAGGTTGCTAATATTGGTATATTTAATAGAAGAATTACTTCTAAAAATTCTGATTCGGCTTTTGCTAAACGGACTCCATTTCCCACCAGCAATACCGGCCTCTCAGCCTTATTGATTAAATCAATTGCTTTAGAAACCTGATCAGAAATCATATTTTCATTTTTTAAAGATTGTAATTCTTCAGGATTAAATGATAATAAATTTTTCTCATCAATTTGAATCGCTTGTACATCAAGCGGAATATCAATCCATACAGGACCTGGCCTTCCGTTTTTAGCTAAGTAAGTTGCCTTTTCTAAATGATATCTTATTGAATCCGGTTCTAAAACTGTGACAGCATATTTTGTTATAGATTTTACAAGTTCGACAATATTAACTTCTTGAAAACCCATTTGTCTTATTCCGCGTTGTCCAACAAGATCTGGCCTCTTTACTTGTCCAGAAATAAACAGGGTTGGTGTTGATTCAAGCCATGAGCCTGCAACACCAGTTAGTGTATTTGTTCCACCGGGTCCGGTAGTTACCAAAGCTACACCCAAATTGTTTGTATACTGTCCATACGCATCTGCTGCAATTGCACATGCTTGCTCATGTAAATTGCAAACATATTCTAAATCTTTATTTCTACCTACAGAATCAATAAGGTGCATGCATCCACCTCCGGGCAAAAGAAAAATATGTTTTACTCCTTGTTTTGTTACAAAATCAATTACATAATCCGAAAGTTTTATCATATTTTTATAATTTTAATATTTTATTAATTTCCGTTAAAGCTTCTCCCAATGATAAATTGCTTTTATTCCATGGTCTTGGCATTAACAATGTTTTAAAACCTTTTTCTTTTGCCATTTCAATATTTAAATCATTATCATCAATAAATAAGTCCGCTTTCTCGAACCAAATCAAAAAATCTACTTTTTCTTTATCATAAGTAAACATTTGATCATCTTTCCTTGGTGAAGGAATGAAGTTAAATGATCTTATCCATTTACCGAAGTTACTAATTACCCAGTATGCAGAATTTGCTGAAAAAAAAGAAGGTGTCGATGTCAAGACAACATGCCTACAGCTATTACCATAATTTTGAAACCATGATAAAACTTCCGGCATGTATTTTAATTTGTAGCCAAAATTTTTCCTAAATTCATCTAAAGAATTTATATATTCTGGATAGGATATATTTAATATTTTATTTGGCGGATTTTCAAATAAATCGCTGTAGGAAATATTAAAGTGAGGATGATTGAGCAACCAAAAATTTAACCATTCATACATCAAATTATTTAATACATCGTCAACATCCCAAACTACTGTTTTTAATTTATTCAAGCCAGTAAGTAATAAAAGTTTTTCTGTCTTTATTATCTGAAATGTTATCGTCTGTGTAGAAAGAATCATCTTTATAATGAGTAGAAGATATTTCTTCTATAATTACACCTGTTTTTGTCGACATTTTATGCTTTACTCCTCTTTCAACAAGAATTATATCTCCTTGTTTATATTCTTTTGTATTTCCATCAAGCGCAACTTCCATACTGCCGTACATTATATGGAAAGTTTCTTCTTTAACTTTATGATACTGTTCCGGATGTTTTTGATTAGGTAACAATATTACATATTTTTTACAATATTCACGATTGATAAAATTAATCATTGTTGTTCCAAATTCATAAAATTTTTCCAGGCCATAATGATGAGATAATTCAAAATCCAATTTGTTGGGTACAGGTACTTTACTATTTACAATAAATTTAACAACGTTTTGAACAATTCCCAATACTTTTTCCCTCAAATCTTTTTTATCAACATCAGAAAATAATATAGGACTATTTTTTTTAACAGTTCTTATTAAGTTGTACTCCGTATATTTAGAAAAATCATTTGCTGCTATTTGATTCTCTTGTACCGGTATCGCAAGAAAAACATCCTCTAAATTTATCTTTTTACCAGCTTCCAAATCTTCTCTTGCAAATACACCTCTTCTTAATCCTCTTAAATCTTCTAATTCTTTTTCTGTAAAATCATAACGTTTATTATTAACACCGCAAATTTCAAAAGTTTCTTTAGCAGATGTCAGCCAATTTTTTACTTGCTCTGGTGTTGCAGAATAGGCATTTATAACATACTTGTCAGTAGGGACTGCAACATGTTTTTCGAATATCACAGCTCCTTTTGCAACAGCAATTTTTATTGGTTCCATATTTCCTGGAGATTCATGTGTAGAAAATCCGATTTTAATATTAAGGTATCTATTTCTAAGTAAATCAATTTGATTCATTTGTAAATTATTTAATTGAGTTGGATATTCCGCAACACAATGCATTATTGCAAATTTTTTGTCCCTATGTTCAAAAAAACTAACAACCTTATCAATATCTTCTAAACCTACACCAGCAACCGAGACAATAATTGGTTTATTTGTTTTGACAATTCTTTCTAATAATGGCCAATCAGTGAATGAACAACTTCCTATTTTTATTATATCAAAATCATGTTCCTCTATTAAATCCACTGAATTTTCATCAAATGCAGTACATATTGTCCGAAATCCTTTTGATTTTATATGTTCTTTTAGCTTTTTGAATTCATCTTTCGTGAGTCTGGTTTCAGAAAACCTTTTTATATATTTAATATCTTTTCTCTCTTTATAATTAGGATGTATTAAAGAATCGAGATCTCGATACTGTAGTTTAAAACCAAATTCAAAATTAAAATTTTTACATGAATCATAGATTTCGTCTATTATTCGAATACCATGATTGATATCTCCCATATGGTTATTTGCCATTTCAAATATAAATAACGGACTAGTAAATATATTATTCATTCCCTTCTCCTTCTTTCATTATAAAACTAAAAATGTATTGAAATCAATATGAATTTTACTTGAACAAATTACACAACTACCCAAAAAAGCTTAAACATTACAGCAAAAACTTTCATTCCCAATCATCTGTTCTAATTTTATTTTCTTCTAATCCTTTTGAAAGTAAATATTTTTTAAATGATTTTATCATTATTGGGGGACCGGAAATAAAATAGTCGCTGTTTGTGCCGTTTTCAGTAAAGATGGATTTTATGTCAATGATGCCTTCGATGTCTTCGAGGAAAATCTTGGGGACACTGAGAGCCACTGAGTTTGCACTGAGTGCCACTGAGGGTAATTCACGTTCGTAAATGTTGTATTCTTTTGAGCGGAAGCCTAAATATATATGAGGGTTTATGTATTCCCTGAACGATTCATGAGTAAAGAGTGAAAGGAAAGGGGTAACTCCCGTACCACCGGCTATAAAAACACAATTTTCTTTTGAATGACCTCTGTCAAATATGTCACCGTAAGGGAGTTTAAGCCAAACTTCTTTCCCTTCGTGTAATTCATTCGCTAATCTTTTAGTGAATTTTCCCTTTACTGCAAATGTTATTTTTAATGTTTCTTCATCCGGACTGCTCTGCATGGAGAAACACCTTGATTCGGGCCACTGTCCCGCTCCATCATATTCATCCAGAGCTAAATGTAAAAACTGACCGGGGTTGTAGATAAACTTTTTATCCGACGAAAATGAGATGGTGTAAATACCCGGGATAGGGTTTGTTATCTTTTCTACTTTAGACTTGTATTTTTTTATTATCGCCATTTTTGAAACAAGGAAAATACTTACACAGAGAGCCACAGAGAAGACGCGGAGTTCCACTGAGATTTAAATTTTTTCTAAAAATGAATCAACTGTTTTTTCAATGTAATTGAGTTTTTCAGGGGTATTCCCGGGATATGTACCTAAGAAAAAGGTGTTGTTCATTATTAGGTCGGAGTTGTGCAGATGATCTGCTATCCTGAAATTTTTCCCTATAAACGCCGGCTGCCTTGCTAAATTACCGCCAAACAGATTCCTTGTCTCAATTAAATTGTCATTTAAGTGTTTTGTTAACTCGTCTCTTTTAAAGGACGCATCTTCTTTTACTGTTATAATATAACTAAACCATGCTGGGTCGCTGTTTTCTGTAGCTTCCGGCAGGATAAAAAATTGAGAATATTTTTCAAATATCCTGTTGTAAAGTTTAAAATTTTCCTTACGTTTTGTACAAAACTCAGGAAGTTTATCAATTTGAGCGGCGCCAATCGCAGCCTGCATATCGGTCATTTTAAGATTATACCCGATTTCCGAATAGACATATTTATGGTCATACCCATATGGGGTNNATTTATGGTCATACCCATATGGCAAAGTACCAAACTGCTGGGAAAATCTTTTACCGCAGGTGTTGTTTTCACCGCCGGCACAGTAACAGTCACGCCCCCAATCTCTGAAGGATTTAATTATCTTTGCTAACTGTTCATCATTGGTAATAACAGCACCGCCTTCACCGGTTGTAATATGATGAGCGGGGTAAAATGAAATGGTGGATATGTCTCCGAATGTGCCTGTGTATTTGCCGTTATACTTACTTCCGAATGCATCGCAATTGTCCTCAATTACCCAGAGGTTATTCTCTTTTGCTAACTGAAGTACTGCATCAATGTTAAAAGGATTACCAAGTGTGTGCGCGATAAATATGCATTTTGTTCTATCGCTTACAGCCTTTTTCATCATTTCAACGTCAATGTTATATGTCGGAATATCTACATCCACAAAAACCGGGACGCAGTTATTCTGTATTACCGGCGTAACTGTTGCAGGGAAACCGGCAGAAACAGAAATTACTTCATCACCGGGTTTTAATCTTCTGTTGCCAAGTTTTTCAGAGGTTAATGCCGAAAAAGCAACAAGGTTAGCCGAGGAACCGGAATTTACAAGGACTACATTTTTAACGCCCAAATAATCGGCTATTTTCTCCGCGAAAGATTCCGAGAACCTGCCTTCTGTAAGCCAGAAATCAAGGGAGGAATCAACAAGGTTTACTAATTCAGTTTCATCAAATACTCTGCCGGCGTAATTTACTCTTGATTTGCCGGGGATGAAGTTGACATCTCCAAATTTTGCGGCGTAATAGTCTTTGGTAAGTTTTAGTATCTGATCTCTTATTTCAGAATGAGTCATTCATTATCCTAAATGTTTTTATCAATTTGTTACTTTGTGGAACTTTGTGCTTTACTTTGAGGTACTCTGTGAAACGNNAAACAGCTTCACTTTGAGGTACTTTGTGAAACGCAAACAGCTTCACTAAGTCTCACTAAGTTTTCACTAAGTCACACAAAGTATTAATGTGTTACTTTGTAAAACAGTTCCACTAAGTAGGCACAAAGTATTTAGAGAGACCACTCAATTCTTTTTTGCTGCGCTAAATTAATGTAATCTGAGATTTGTTGTTTTCTTTTTTCGTAAATATTATCACCGCTGAATTCAACTGCGTATCCATCTACTGTGAATTTAATGAGTTCTTCAAATGTTAATACCGGCTGCCATTTAAGGTTATAGGTGGCTTTCGATATATCGAGTTTTAGCATGTTTGCTTCATGCAATTTTTCGGAAGTCTCATCAAAAACTACTGTCCCTTTTCCATAATATTTAAGTATATGATTGATTAATTCCGATACTTTGTAGTGCGCCTGATCTAAAGGCCCAAAATTCCAACCGCCTGAAAATTTATTACCTTCATGATAGAGTTTTGATGCTAATAAAAGATAACCACTTAATGGTTCGAGTACATGCTGCCAGGGTCTTACAGCTTCAGGATTCCTGATAATTAATGATTCGCTTTTTTTTAACGCCCGGAAGAAATCAGGTACAATCCTATACTCCGCCCAATCACCGCCGCCGATTACATTGCCTGCTCTTGCGGAAGCTATTGCGCAATGAGCATTATCCGCAAAGAATGAATGGATGTATGAATTAGCAACTAATTCCGAGCAGCCTTTTGAAGCGCTGTACGGATCTTTACCGCCCATAGGATCGTTTTCGCGGTAGCCCCAAACCCATTCATTATTTTGATAGCATTTATCGCTTGTAATATTAAGCGCTGCTTTTATGCTTTTAGTTTTCCGGACGGCTTCAAAAAAATTAACCGTCCCCATAATATTAGTTTCAAAAGTGTAGTGCGGATTTTTATATGATTCCAATACAATCGGCTGGGCGGCGAGGTGAAAAGCAATATCCGGCTGAGTTTTATCGAAATAATTAATAAGTTTATTTAAATCTCTTATATCGCCGTCGAGATGATGAATTTTCTCATTCAATTTACATTTAACAAAATTATCCTCTTCCCGTTGAGGGGGCAGAGCGTAGCCAAACACTTCTGCGCCAAGTTCTTTTAACCAGACAGCGAGCCATGAACCCTTGAAACCGGTATCACCGGTAAGTAATACTTTTTTATTCTTGTATATGTTATTGAATGTATTCATTTTTTTCTCTGTTTGACAAAGGAAAATACTTACACCGAGTTCCACTGAGAAGGCACTGAGAGCCACTGAGAAGATCAGAGAAATAATTGATTGTTAATCTCTGTGGTTCTCTGTGTGACAAAGGAAAATACTTACACTGAGTTCCACTGAGAAGGCACGGAGAACCACAGAGAATTATTACCAGATTTTCCAGGGAGCTTTTCCGGCAGTCCACAAATTTTCAAGCTCATTTTTATCTGAAAGTTTGTCCATTGGCATCCAGAAACCATGATGATGGTAGGCTGCAAGCTGATTATCTTTTGCCAATCCTTCTAACGGTTCTCTTTCAAAGAAAATAGAATCGCCTTCAATATAGTCAAAAACACTTGGTTCTAAAATAAAAAATCCTGCATTTACCCATTTCCCGTCACCGGATGGTTTTTCAATAAAAGATTTCACATTATTATCTTTATCGATTTCCAAGGAACCAAACCTGCCGAACGGCTGGGCTGCCGTTACAGTTGCAATTTTATTTTTACTTTTATGGAATTTAACTATTTCATTCAAATTGACGTCAGCAACGCCGTCTCCGTAAGTCATCATGAAAGTTTCATTGCCGATATACTCTTTAATCCTTAAAATTCTTCCTCCGGTCATAGTATTATCGCCGGTATCAACAAGAGTTACTTTCCAGGGTTCAGCATAATTATTGTGCGTTTCGATTTTATTATTTTTTAAGTCGACAGTAATATCCGACTGATGAATAAAATAATTCGCAAAGTATTCTTTTATTAAATAGCCTTTATAACCGAGGCAAACAATAAACTCATTAAACCCGTAATGGGAATAAATTTTCATTATATGCCAGAGCATCGGTTTACCGCCAATTTCAACCATTGGTTTAGGTTTAATTGTAGTTTCTTCACTAAGACGTGTGCCGAATCCGCCGGCGAGAATTACGATTTTCATTTCGTAACGATATTTAAATTAATTAGAAACTGAACAACAAAAGACATTAAATAAATGATTAATTGTTGCTATTGCTTAGAAGCGTGAATGATTTATCAAAATATTTTTTGATTAATACTCTAAAAGTATTGTAACGATTTATATTATTTGACAATAATTTATAATCCTTATCCGGGAAATAAAATGTATTCAAGATAGTATAGCCTTCCTCTCCCCGAATATCATTGTTTAAAAATCTGAAGCCATGATCCGCCTGAATAATAATGATAGATTTTCCGGAAGTGTTTTTTATTATTTTTCTAATGAATTCCAAATAAATTTTATCCGATCCGATTAATTGTTCTAGATATCCTGCACTTGAATAAGCGGAAAAATACATACGGTACCATGGAAACAAATTCCCATCTCTATCAAAATTGTAGGGCGGGTGAGGCAGCATTATATGTGCAAATACAAACTTCGGATTATCTTTTACCGTACGGGAAATAGATTCTATTTTTTCAAGAATTTTCAGATTTGTTTTATAAAAATTGATATCCTCTATATGTTTAATCACAAATATAAACATTGAAGCGCTGAAAAACTTTTCTAAGATAGTCTCCTGATCGTAAAACCACCCGAATTTATATGCCGGTTTTATATTATTAAAATAAAACGGGGTTAGGTTATAAATGGTATATTCTGCTTTATTCAATAATGATGTAACTGTATTTTCATTAATAATTTTAAT
>PLNZ01000336.1 GCA_003142915.1 Ignavibacteriales bacterium
GATTGATATCCTTTTGCGTCCTTATAATTCCCTTTGTGTATGCATAAAACTCATAGCTTAATAATTTACCTTTTCTTATCTTTTTCTTCTCAATTGCATTCTTAATAATCCTGAGAGCAGGGTTTTCGTCCGGGCTGACTGTAATCCCGGGCAGGATAATATTAGTTTGTAATAAATAAAAATTTGCATCAGACAGATTTTTAATAAGGTCAATTGAAATAGTATCGGAATTAAAACCTATACAGGAAGCAATTAGCTTATATTTCCCACGGATGAGCTTTAGCTCAAATTCGCCTTCTTTATTTGCAGCCGTTCCGTCTGTTTGGTTCATTACTCTAATATTTGCATAGCTGATCGGGGAGGCGCTGGATTTGTCAATAACTTTTCCCCGCACAAAATATTGCTGCGGATAAGATGGGTGGCTAAAGATAATAATAAAAAACAATAAAATAGTAAAGAATTTCATACAACCTTTTTGTAATTGAAAATCATTTTATAGGCTTTAATAACATAAAACAGCAACATTTTTCCAATTATTATGCCATCTTTACCATCATAATAAATCGCTTTTTAAGTCTTAATGATTGGAAATTGAATATTTTGATAATCAACTAAAAGGCAAATAATATACAGTTAAAGATTTCAGATTCCAGGATTTGAAGGGTGGAATCATTAATTTCTTGATAATTTACCGCAAATATAAATCAACTTTTTCAGTAAACATAGATTTTGTAAGTTATAAATGTATAACAAATCAAAATTTGATTGAATACTTAAGTTTTTCATTTAATTAGACGGGCGTTATTATTAAATTTTAAAGTATTAATTTTTAAAAGATAGATAGTGACAAAGATTTTCTCGCTGACAATTATTTTGTTCTTATTAAGATATTCATTAAGCTTTGCTTCAAATAAAGCAGATCATATATTAAATCCGATCGTAACTGAATTTGGAACACGCTGCGAAAGGGATCTTTGCATTGTAAAAACTACAGATTCATTAAGGGTTAAAGATATCTGGAATAATTATATAAAAGCTCTTGGCGGTGTGGATAATTTAATGAAGGTAAGGGATAGAACTACTATTATGGAAAGTCATATAAATGGACAAAATATTGTTATAGAAATTTATCAAAAAGTACCGGATAAAATGAAACAGAGACTAACTACTTCTTCAATAACACAAAGTATTTATTTCGATGGCAGGAATGGTGTTATAGAAATAGGTGGAAAGAAAATCAATATAATCGATGGTGAATTGGAAAAAATAAAATACGAATCAATGATTAATTTTATAACTAATATTGATTCTCTTGGGGTTAAACTGAATTTGGATGGAATTGAAAAAGTGAATGATATTGATTGTTACAAAATCGAACTTCTGCTTCCTTCAGGCTTAAAAATAATTCAGTACTTCGATATAAAAACATATTTGAAGGTAAAACAAATTGAAAATGTTACTGTGACTCAAAATACCTTTGTGCAGGAAACTTATTTTAATGACTACCGTGAAGTTATGGGAGTGAAATATCCGTTCTCAATTAAAGAAAGTTTAGGATCACAAAGCATGGATATTACAGTTACATCAATTAAAGTCAATACGGGTTTGGATGATAGTCTTTTTGTTATTAAATAATTGTTTATTAAAATATAAAAGGAAATACCGTTGATAAATAAATATTCAGTGATAGTATTCGATTTGGGAAATGTTTTGCTCCCGTTCAATTATGAGGGAACGATTCATGGTCTAAATGAAAAAGCCCCCGGACTTGGAGATCACTTTGTACGATATTCTAAAGAAAATCGTGATATTCTCAGAAAATATGAACGCGGCGATATCTCTGATGTAGAATTTCTTAATAATATATTGAGCGATCTTGACAATAAGATTAGCCGGGAAGAATTTGTTAATTATTTTTCAAAAGTTTTTACGGTTAATGAAAAACTTGTTTCACTACTCCCCAAATTGAAAGAGAAATATACTTTAGTCCTTCTTTCCAATACAAATTCTATCCACCGGGAATATGGATGGGAAGATTATGAGTTTCTAAAATACTTTGATAAGCTTATACTTTCTTACCAGGTAAATGCGGTAAAACCGGAACTAAAGATCTATAAAAGTGCTGAAGCTTTTACTCAAAAGCCTCCACAGGAACATATATTTATCGATGATGTTGCTGATTATGTGGAAGGTGCTAAAAAAGCAGGCTGGGATGCCGTGCAGTATACAGGATATGACAAATTAATTGCAGATTTCAAGGCGAAAAATATTTTGTAATATTATTTTTATCTGCCTAAAAGGATGAAATATTATATATATATTTATGCGGAGTTTAATTAAATGGGTCTGAGTATTGGGATTGTCGGTCTGCCGAATGTTGGGAAATCTACATTATTTAATGCTTTAACGAAGGCTCAAAATGCGGAAGCGGCAAATTATCCGTTCTGCACAATTGAACCTAACAAAGCTATTGTACCTGTTCCCGATGAACGCTTATACAAGCTTGCTAAATTGGTTAATCCTGCCCGTATTGTTAATTCCACAGTTGATTTTGTAGATATAGCCGGATTGGTAAAAGGTGCAAGCAAGGGTGAAGGATTGGGGAATCAATTTTTATCAAATATTAGGTCTACTGAGGCGGTATTAGAAGTTATACGCTGCTTTGATAATAATGATATCGTTCATGTAGATGGGAGCATTAATCCTTTGCGTGATATCGAAGTGATTGAAACAGAATTAATCCTTGCAGATATTCAAACACTTGAACATAAAATTGAGGGACTTCAAAAAATGGCTAAGGGGGATAAATCAATAAAACTTATTCTTGACGGTGCGGAAGCTCTGATGAAGTTTATGAATGACGGCAATAACGCACTTTCATATCCTGAAAGAGAAAAAGAAACATTGCAATTACTTTTTAGTGATTTAAGATTAATGACTGCAAAAAAAATAATTTACTGTGCAAATGTAGATGAAAAAGGCTTAGCAGAAGATAATGAATATGTTAAAGCAGTACGAAAATACGGGGAATCAAAGGGTGCGGATGTAGTTAAAATTTCTGCTAAAGTTGAAGAAGAACTGGTTGACCTTGAGGATTATGAATGGGTAGAATTTCTTAACTCTTACGGGATTAAGGAAAGCGGTTTGGAAAAAATCATTCGTACCGGATTTCATACGTTAGGCTTAGTAAGTTATTTTACTGTAGGTCCTAAGGAAGTTCGTGCATGGACAATTCACCTCGGATGGAAAGCTCCGCTGGCTGCCGGGGTTATTCATACAGACTTTGAAAAAGGCTTTATACGAGCCGAAGTAATTGGGTACGACGACTATGTTAAATACGGTTCTGAGACGGCATGCAAATCGGCTGGTGTTATGCGTATTGAAGGCAAAAACTATGTTGTCCAGGATGGTGATATTATGCGCTTCTTGTTCAATGTATAACTAATAACTACTTAGAGTGAAAAACAATGTTAAACATCTCGCCTGTCGCTGAAATCTTTAACTGATTTTTATTAACTTTAAAATAATAGTTTAAAAACGTTACATAGTTTGGAGAAAATTTATATGTCAAACGCATATTTCAAAGTGCCGGCACCAATAAATGAACCGGTATTAACATACGCTCCCGGTACGTCGGAAAGGGAAGCGATAAAAAATAAATTAAAGGAACTACAATCAAAAGAGATCGAAATACCTTTAATTATAGGCGGTAAAGAGATAAAAACAGGTAAAACAATTGAAATAAGGATTCCACACAATCATTCAAAAAAACTTGGTATTTATCATAAAGCCGGTGCAAAAGAAGTGAACATGGCTATTGAATCAGCGCTTAAGGCAAGAAAAGAATGGGCGGAAATGCCTTGGGAACACAGGGTCTCTATATTCTTAAAGGCTGCGGAACTTCTTTCGGGAACCTGGCGTTCGACACTAAATGCAGCTACAATGCTCGGTCAGTCAAAAACAGTTTACCAGGCTGAAATTGATTCTGCATGCGAACTTATAGACTTTTGGCGGTTTAACTCATACTATCTAACCCAATTAATGGCAGAACAACCCTATTCCCCAAAGGGAATGTGGAACCGTGAAGAATACCGCCCGCTTGAAGGATTTGTTTTTGCTGTTACACCCTTTAACTTTACTTCCATCGCGGGTAACCTGCCTACGGCGCCTGTTATTGTAGGAAATGTTTCTTTATGGAAACCGGCATCAAGTGCGGTTTATTCTGCATATTATTTAATGAAATTATGGGAAGAAGCCGGACTCCCGGCTGGTGTAATCAATTTTATTCCCGGTTCAGGTGGTGAAGTTGGTGACCCTGTTCTGGCAAGCCCTGATTTAGCAGGTATTCATTTTACCGGGTCAACGTCGGTATTTCAGGGGATGTGGGAAAAAATCGGAAATAATATTCATAAAGCAAAATACTATCCCCGCATAGTCGGTGAGACAGGCGGAAAAGATTTTATTTTTGTCCACAATACTGCAGATGTTAACGCTCTTGTTGTAGCAGCATTACGCGGTTCTTTTGAGTACCAGGGACAGAAATGTTCCGCTGCATCAAGAATGTATATACCAAAATCTATTTGGGATGAGTTTAAGAAAAAATATGTAAATGAAGTTAGCAAAATTAAAATTGGAGATGTTGAAGATTTTTCAAATTTTATGTCTGCTGTGATTGATAAAGCTGCTTTCAAGAGTATAAAGGACTATATTGACTTTGCAAAGGAATCAAAAGAGGCGGAAATAATTACCGGCGGTAAATGCGATGATTCAAAAGGTTATTTTATTGAACCGACAACAATTGTTACAACTAATCCTAAATTTAAAACTATGCAGGAAGAGATTTTTGGGCCGGTATTAACTATTTATGTCTATGAGGACAATAAATTTGATGAAACATTGGTATTATGTGATCAAACTTCACCTTATGCTTTAACGGGGGCAATTTGGGCAAAAGACAGAGATATTTTGGTTAAAATGTCCGATAAACTAAATAATGCTGCCGGAAATTTTTATATAAATGATAAACCAACCGCAGCCGTTGTCGGACAGCAACCGTTTGGGGGCGGCAGAGCGTCGGGCACAAATGATAAAGCCGGCAGCGCAATGAACATTATGCGGTGGATGACTGCAAGAGCAATAAAAGAAACGTTTGATCCGCCAAAAGATTGGCATTATCCATTTATGTTGGGAAAATAAAATTTTATCATGGAATAGAAGAAGGTTATTCCGGCAAAAAAGCGCTCCTGGAAAATTATTTTAACAATTAAGGATACCGCTTATTAATTAAATCTTAATTTTCCACGTCAAAATTTGCCGTTGAAGAAGTAACTGCGCCGGACAATGCATCTTTAATTCTAAATATGAGTTTGTATTTTCCTTTAATAAAACTTGTACCTATGTTAAATTGGGTATCTAATTGTGTATCGGATAATTTCTCTTTTGAGGATTTATCAACCACACGGGAAACAATAGATTTAACTGTATCGCCCTTAGGTGTTATAAGATCGATGTCATAAGAAAGTGTTGATGAATAAAGGTTGTTTTTCTGATCTTGTTTAAAGCCTTTTACATGAGTTGTCCCATCAATTTCGGAACTATCGCCCATTCCATAAGCAAACGCTTCGGTACTGAAAGCTGTAAGTTTAACTTCCTCTTTTTTAGAACACCCGGTAAAAATTATTAATACTGCAAAAAACAACAGCAACAAGCTCTTCATTTTATTCTCGTTCACAAATTTGGTTTATGAAATATTGTGGTGCCTACAATCTGTTTAGATGAGGCACCCGTGGAAATTTAATTAACTATTCTTAGATTGGAAAGTTTTTAAGAAATCAACGAGTTCTACAACACCTTTCTTTGGGAAAGCATTGTAAATAGATGCTCTTAAACCTCCAACCGAACGGTGTCCTTTTAATCCATCAAAACCTGCAGCAGTTGTTTCTGCAATAAGCTTCTTTTCCAACTCTTCACTTGGTAATCTGAATGTAACATTCATAATAGAACGGCTGTCCGGTACTGCATGCCCCTTAAAGAATTCATTGCTTCCATCAAAACACTTGTAAAGTATATCGGCTTTTTCTTTATTAACTTTATACATTGTATCGAGCCCGCCGTTTTTAATCAACCACTTTGAGACCAATCCTATAATGTAAATGCCGAATGCAGAAGGAGTATTGTAAAGAGATCCGTTTTCCGAATGAATTTTGTAATTTAACATGGAATGTAGTGAGTCAGAACATCTCTCCAGCAAATCCTTTCTGATAATTACAACAGTAGTGCCTGCTGGCCCCATATTTTTCTGTGCGCCGGCGTAAATTACTCCATATTTGTTCGCATCAATTTTTTTACTTAGTATATCGGAAGATGCGTCGCAAACAAGCGGAACATTTCCTGTCTCCGGTTCTTTATGCCATTCTGTTCCGTAAATTGTATTGTTTGAAGTAAAGTGAACATAAGAAGCATCGGGGTCAAGCTTTAGCTCTTCCTGCTTTGGAATCCTTGAAAAGTTTTCGCTTTCTGTAGTAGCCACAATATTGATAGCACAGACTCTTTTAGCTTCTTTCAAAGCTTTTTTAGACCAGCTTCCGGTGATGATATAGTCGGCTTTATTTTTAGGGGGCATTAAATTTAACGGCACCATAGAAAACTGAAGACTTGCACCGCCTTGTAAAAATAGAATATCGTAATTATCATTTATGCTAAGTAACGATTTTAAATCCGCTCTCGTTTCATTAATTATTTTATCAAAAGTTTTTGATCTATGACTTATCTCTAATATTGACATTCCGACACCAGGGAGAACGAAAAGATTTTCCTGAGCTTCTTTAATCACTTCTTCCGGTAAAACAGCCGGACCTGCACTGAAGTTATATACCCTCTGTTGCATAGTTACCTTTCCTTTTTTAATGAAAATGAATATAATTATTTACTATTTTTACTTACAGCATGTTTGTTAGTAAAAATTAAATTAAGTGTACTAATAAACCGTCCCTTAATTTGGGTTCAAACCAAGTTGATTTTGGCGGCATTATTTCTCCTCCATTTGAGATGTTCATTAAATCGTCCAGTGAAACCGGATATAGTGAAAAAGCCACTGCTGCTTTTCCGCTATCAACCAGTTTTTCAAGTTCTTCTGTCCCCCTTATACCTCCTACAAAGTCTATACGCTTATTTGTCTTGGGGTCGTTTATTCCTAAAATCGGGTTCAGTAAAAAATCTTGAAGAATACTCACATCTAAAGTTTCTGCTACCGACTTGGAAAGAGCATTACTCGCCAGGATTGAATCCCTTGCTTTTAACGTATACCAATCGCCGTCGAGATACATTCCAAAGTTCTTTCTTTCAGACGGCTGGGAAGCATTAGTTCTTTCTATCGAAAATTTTTCACTAATTTCATTTAAAAAATCTTCCTTAGTCTTTCTGTTAAGATCAGATACAATCCTATTGTAAGGCAATATTTTCAATTGATTCGCCGGGAAAAGAACTGCAAGAAAGAAATTGTATTCTTCCTTGCCGGTATGAGCTGAACTTAAATCTTGTTTTATCTTTCGTACACGGCTGGCGCTTGCCGCACGATGATGGCCATCGGCTATATATAATTTTTTTACTTTCGCTATTTCTTCAACGATTGTCTGATTATAACTGTTCGGTAAGATCCATACTGTATGTCTAATTCTATCTGTTGAAGTAAAATCATAAATCGGTTTTGTATTAATAATTGTATCATCGACAATTTTATCTATTGTCTTGACAGATATATAAGTTAAAAACACCGGACCGGTTTGAGCGCCGGTAGTAATTATATGATTTGTCCGGTCATCCTCTTTTACTTTTCTTGTGTTCTCATGTTTTAATATTATATTATTATCATAATCGTCAACTGAAAATGTTGCGGCAATTCCAACCTGAGTTCTCTCATCCATTATTAGTCGATATAAATAAAAATGTTCTGTTTCATCAACAATTAATGGAACTTGTGAAGTTAATCGTTGTAAATTTTCTTTAGCTTTCTGATAAACTAATTGAGAATATGGATCTGTATCCTTTCCTAATTCTATTTCAGAACGTGTTACACGGATAAAACTAATCGGGTTTCCTTCTGCAAATAATTTTGCTTCTTCGTAACTGACTACATCATAGGGAACACTTGCAACATTGTATGCAGATTTTTCTATGGGTCGTAAAGCTTTGAAAGGTTTTATAGCTGCCATAATAAAAATAATCTCCAAAAGGAATAAAATTCATTTATAAAAATCTGTAAAATATTGACAATAATCCATAGAATTGTTGAGTTGAAAGTTATTAATAAATTTAGTGTATTTAAATGAAAAGGAAGAATAGAAGGTATACTCAACAAATAGCCTAAATTATTTAGGCTATTTGATTAAAATAATTAACATTGGAAGCCACGTCAAAATTCATATTTTGATAAAAATATTTTCTAAGATTGAATCCTTTTTTTGCAAAATAACTAGGAATTTTCAATCTCTGGTTCGGTATGAACCATTACCTCTGAATTTTCAATTTCTTTTTCAATAGCGTCTTCAACTTTATGGGATATATGATGGGCTTCATCTATAGTCAAATTATTATCAACATGAATATTAAGTTCTATAAATTTTTTGGAGCCGGCTTCTCTTATTCTTATGCTATGATATCCTTTTACTTCGGGAATGCTTTTAATTATTTGATTAATTGATTCATTCAAACCTAGCGGAGCTTTATCAACTAATACATCAAAAGATTTCTTACCAAGTTTGAAACTTATGTAAAGAACTATTACGGCGACAAAAAATGCGGAAATTGCATCTGCTAAATAAAAGTGAAATGAAACACTGATTAAACCGATGATTACAACAGAAGAACTCCATATATCCGTAGAAAAATGGAGGGCATCCGCTTTAAGAGCTTGGCTGTTATATTTCTTTGCAACTTTAAATAAGGCACGGGAACGGGTATAATCAATGATTATTGAGACTATAATAACGATGAAGCTCCACGCATTAACATCAATTTTTACATGATGAGTCAAAATTCGGTTAACTGCTTCGTAAATTATCCATGCACATGTAATGATCAGCAAAAGCGTTTCGAACAGCGCCGAAAAATTTTCGATTTTACCATGTCCGAAATTGTGTTCTTTATCCGCAGGATTGTCTGAAATTCTAACTGCGAATAGCGTAATGAGCGCCGCAATTAAATCAAGAGAGGAGTGTAATGCTTCAGATAAAATTCCCAGGCTTCCGGTTGATATACCGACAATAAGTTTAAA
>PLNZ01000295.1 GCA_003142915.1 Ignavibacteriales bacterium
GCATACTTGATGAAATAAGGATATATAACTATGCTTTGCCGGTTTCGGAAATTGACAAATTGGCAGGTTTGACAACGGCAGTGAAAGATGCACAAAACGCTTCTGTTCCCAAACGTGATTTGCTTTTGCAAAATTATCCTAATCCTTTTAATCCCTCGACAACTATAAGCTGGCAGCTTGCAAAAAGTAGTCGTGTATCATTAAAAATTTACGATATACTCGGTAATGAAGTAACAACACTTGTAAACGAATTTCAAATTGCCGGTTCACATTCAATCTCATTCAATGCTGAGCAGGCAGGTACACGTAAACAACTTGCCAGCGGAATATATTTCTCCGAATTAAAAATAGATTCGGAAACTTTTTATAAAAAGATGGTTTATTTAAAATAACTATATAGTAATAGGTAATAGGAAACAAAATTGCAACAAAAATATTTTTTACATGATAATTGGAAATATTCATTAATTAAGAAAGATGATATAAAAAGAACTCCAAAGGGATCTTTAAAATTTGGACAATGGCTTGATGCTTCTGTGCCGGGTACAATTCATACTGATCTTTTGGCTTCAAACTTAATACCCGAACCATTTTATTCCGATAATGAAAATAAACTTCAGTGGATAGGTGAACTTGACTGGGGCTACAAAACCACATTTGACCTCCCGAAAAACTTTGAACCGGATAAACAAATTAATCTTGTGTTCGAAGGATTGGATACCGTTGCGGATATATTTTTAAATGATGAGAAAATCGGTACGGTAAAAAACATGTTTCTTATTCATACTTATAAAGTTTCTCATTTACTTCAAAAAAAGAATAATAAGCTTGAAGTTAATTTTGTATCGGCGGAAAATTATGCTAAGGAACAGGAAAAGTTAAACGGCAAGGTACCTCTTGTGCCAAGATCCGAAAGAGTCCATATAAGAAAAGCTCAATATTCATTTGGGTGGGATTGGGGTCCGACTTTTGTGACAATGGGAATTTGGCGCTCCGTATATCTGCAGCAGCCGGATGAATATTCTATTGAAGACTTTACATTTGAAACCTTATCCATTTCCGAGTCAAAAGCAGTGGTAAGATTAAAAGCGGGTATAAGTCAGCCGTTAAGATCAGAGATTAAAGTCAAAGTAAATTTATTCGATACAAAATCTAAGTATGAAACAGAAAATAATGCTGTTGTTGGCTCAATTGAATTTCAGACAGAGTTTGAAATAAAAAATCCGGTTTTGTGGTATCCGAATGGCTTTGGCAGTCCACATCTTTATGATCTGGAAATTCAGATAATTAAAGATAAAGTTGTGCTGGATAAGTTGCATAAGAAAGTCGGAATTAGAACTATAAAATTACAACTTACGGAAAACGGTAATTCAACATTCCGGTTTATTGTAAACGGCAAACCGGTATTTTTAAAAGGCGCTAACTGGATTCCTGCCGATACATTTCTTCCGAGAGTAAGCAATGAAAAATACAGGGCGCTTCTTTCGAAAGCAAAAGAAGCAAATATGAACGTGATAAGAGTGTGGGGCGGAGGAATCTATGAGGATGATATCTTTTATGAGTTATGCGATGAATTAGGGCTTATTGTCTGGCAGGATTTTATGTTTGCCTGTGCCTCATATCCTGAAAATGGAAGCTTCTTAAATAATGTTGCCTTGGAAATAGCACAAAATGTTTTACGGCTTCAGTACCATCCATCAATAGCTATATGGTGCGGTAATAATGAAAACGAATGGAATTGGTTTCAGGCTTTTAAGGAGTCGTACAATAAAATGCCGGGGAATAAAATATTTCATAATTTAATTCCGGGCATATTGAAGAATATTGATCCCAACCGTCCATATTGGCCGTCTTCTCCTTTTAGTGATGAGGATGATCCTAATTCGGTACTATCCGGGAACAGGCATCAATGGGATTTGTGGAGCAGATGGGTCGATTATAAAAAGGTAAAGTCCGACGAGAGTCTTTTTGTAACCGAATTCGGCTTTCAAAGCCCGGCAAATTATGAAACGATGCTGGCAGTTCTTCCCGAAGATCAAAGAAATCCTCAAAGCAGGATATTTGAATTTCACAACAAGCAGGTAGAAGGACCGGAAAGGCTCTTTAAATTTCTTTCTTCTCATTTGCCTGTTAAAATAGAGTTAAAGGATTTTATTTATTTAACCCAGCTAAATCAAGCGCTGGCATTAAAAGAATGTGTTGAGTATTGGCAGGCGCGCTTTCCTGAAACAAACGGTTCTATTATATGGCAGTTAAACGATTGTTGGCAGGTTTCAAGCTGGTCGTTAATCGATTCAGATCTCATACCCAAGCTTTCATATTATTTTGTGAAGAGATCTTTTTTAAATCAATTTTCCGGATTTATTGAAAAAGGGAATGAAATTTCCGCCGGGGTTGTGAATAACGGGCATGAAAATTTTACGGGAATCTGCAGGATAGATATTATTTCTTCTAAAGATTCGAAAATCAAGTTAACTAAAAGTAAGAAGTTATTACTTAATAAATTATCTAAACAGGAAATATTCTTAATATATAGTTCTGATAAATTAAAAAACGGAGAAGAATTAATAGTAATTACTTTAGAAGACAGGCGTAAAAATATTATACATAGGAACTTATACGCCGGAGCTGAATTCAAATATTTGAAACTTCCTGAACCAAAATTACGAATTAAAGAAAACAGGGAAGAAGTTATTATTTCTTCGGACAAACTTGCGCTTTTTGTCACACTTCAATCCGCCGGGAAAATATTTGAGGATAACGGATTTATCATCATTCCCGGAGAGAAAATAAATGTAAAATATACAGTACGGAATTCCAAAAGGAAATCAAATAATCCTATATCGGTGATTACACTAAATCAATACCTGCAATGAAATTTAATAAAATTTTGAAATTTTATACTGGAGTGAAAGGTGGGATAGTTAAAACATTAATTATTTTAATTATCATTTCTATCTTTCTTTATTTATCAAAATGTAATAAGAATAATGATTTTTTGATGAAACCAGACATCAAGGTGTCTTTTCATGGCGATGCTCAAATAGAAGTGGGAGGACCTTACGTTGGGGTTGAATTTCATCATAGTTCGCCTATGCCCCAGAGGATAAGCTTCTTTTATCCGGCAGCCAATAGCATAGATTTAAGCACGAATTATTGGAAACGAGATTCAACTTTTATAATGAGCGCAGGAATCAGAGAAGGATACGGCAAAAAGGAATGGATTGGGCTTTCACCTTTCTCTTATGAATTAACGCCGTACGGAGTTACATTCTATAAAAGTGATAATGAAAAAGACGTAAAAATATCTTACCGCTTCTGTAAAGATAAACCAGCAATGGTTGTCGCCTATGAAATTACCAATAACAATAAAGATTCTCAGCCTTTTGAATTTTACACTCATCTTGAATTATCGTTGAATACTTCACACACGTACTCATTAAAAAGTAAAGCTAATACGGAGTATGATAGCAGCACTCAATCTATATATGCACATTTTGATGATGCCGAAACACAAAATGCTCAGGTATTTGTTGCTAATGCAGGTATTGAACCTGAAAGTTACAACACTACAGGGACGCTGAAAAACTATCCATACACCGAAGATTGGTGGTATAAGAATTATTCTCCACTTCCGGAGATAATATCAAAGAAAAATAATCAAATAGTTCCTGCCGCTGAATTTCTTTATAAGAAAAATCTTGAACCCAAAGAAACGATGACTGTTATTCAAATTATAGGCACATCAAAAATAAATGAAGGGAAGGAGATAGTATCTTATCTTGAAAAGAATTATACAAAAGAAATAAATGATTATGAAAAAAGCGTATTAGAGAAAGTTAATGAAGGGAATTTTGTTACCGGCGATACTACAATTGATAAATCATACCTCTGGGCAAAAGGAATATTAGCGGTAAACAGGCATTATATTGATAATAATATAGTTCCAATGCCGTGTCCCGCAGAATATAATTTCTATTTTACTCATGATGTTCTTGTAACAGACTATGCTGCAGTTAATTTTGATTTACCCAGAGTTAAGAATGATCTTAATTTTATAATCGCTCATTCAGGTAAAGATTTTATCATNNGATAACTGGAATAATTTCTGGTTCATAATAACGGCTGGAAGTTATTTAAAACATTCTGCGGATGTTGAGCTAATGAGGCATTTATATCCATACTTAACTAAGTGTTTAAATCAGACTCTTCTAAATAAAAAAGATGATGATTTAATGTGGGAAGCTCACATAGATGGTTCCGATCTTGCGAACAGCTATGGGCCGCGCACATTTATGACATCGCTTGCGATTGAATCGCTTAAAGAGTTTGTATTTATATCAATGAAGCTTGGTGAAAATCAAAATGAGCTGGTTAAGTATGAAGATTTAGCAGATAATATGGAAAAAGCTTTAAACAAAAAGTTATGGAGCGATAAACTTGGATTCCTGATTAACTATTATAAAGGCGGAAAAATTGACACGCATTATTATATGGGCTCCTTAATAGCTCCTCATTTTAAATTATTGAATAGCGAACGTACTGATGTACTTGTTAATTCCGCTCTATATCATTTGTTTGATCCTAAACTTGGAGTTTATAATATATTTCCTATGGATCTTGAAAATCTTAAAGATTTCCTTGAATTAAAAGAGGGTGAAGCAGGAAAGCCTTTTTATTATGCGAATGGCGGTATATGGGTGAATTCAAATGCATGGTTTGCTCTTTCGTTAATTGCAGATAATAAGAAAGATGAAGCGTTTAATTTTATTAAAAAAACTATGACTCTTGACGGAATAATAAACAGCCCGAACGGACAGCCTGCTATGTATGAATACAGGATAAGCGATTATAATAATCCAAATGTCTATGGTAAAATCGATAAACCCCAATTTCTATGGGCAGGAGGGTGGTACATATACAGTTTATATCAGCTCTTTGGTATTAATGAGAATCCATGGAATATTACATTCACGCCCTATTTGATCCCGAACCAGAAATCATGCTTATTTACAATAAATGCTTATGGGAAGCCATTAAACGTTAATATTACAGGCAGCGGTAAGTATATAAATTCAATTATATATGACGGCAGGAAAATGCCTTCGGCGGTGATACCGTATAACTCCAAATTTGATAAGGCAGAAATAGTTTTAGGAACTCCTTCAACTCCATATATTGCAAGTACAAATTCACTTCTGGAAAAATGCAATTACGATTTTCAGAAAAAGGCTTTAAATTTATATCTAAAAGCTTTTGCAGGACACAAAAATATTACTCAAATTATTTCTCCGTTTCAGCCTAAAGCAGTTTACATAGATGATGAAAAATTAAACGGAAATCTGAATATTAAAAATGAAAACGGTGAATATCTTTTAGATATTAATTTTGTACATAAATCTTTTGATGAAAAAATTAAAATAGAATTTTAATTATTCCTGATTGAATGTAATGTGATTTGCTGAATCGCATTTTACGTTGCTTTATAATTAATCATTCTTTTGGCGAAACCTGCCTACCGGTAGGCAAGCTATGGCTTAAATTTTAAATGAGTATTTATTTGGATTATATAAGTGAAAAAAATTGAAGAAAATAATCTTTAGAAAAGGTTAGACGTTTGAAAAAAGTATCAATATTTGTCGATGTTCAGAACATGTATTACACTACAAAGCAGGCATACAATTGTCATTTCGATTATAATGCTTTTTGGACAGAGGTAACGCAAGATAGAGAGGTTGTAAAAGCAATAGCTTATGCAACTAATAGAGGCGATGAAAAGCAGAAAGAATTTCAAAACATACTTAGAGGAATTGGATTTGAAGTAAAATTAAAGCAATTCATCCAGCGGAGTGACGGCTCAAGAAAAGGGGATTGGGATGTAGGAATTACTATTGACATTCTTGGCTATGCAGGGAATTCAGATGTAATTGTATTAGCCTCCGGCGACGGTGATTTTGATTTACTGGTCAATAAAATTAAAAAAGAATATAATAATACTGTTGAAGTATACGGAGTGCCTCAACTTACCGCCGATTCATTAATTAACTCGGCATCCAGGTTTATCCCTATTAAAGATAATTTGCTTTTAAAATAAATAAATTTATTCGATTTATCATTGCAGGTTCTTGAGCTGTGTTTGCTTATTGCCTGATGATACTATCCCAAATATTTCTTCAGTTAATGGTTGCCGCTTGTCACGCTATAATTCGCAGATTGCAATATATTTAAAAGAATAATATTAAAAAGAATTGATATGAAAATTCCGGATGGATATGAAGTTGTAATGCCATATCTGATACTAAAGAATGCATCTGCATTTATCGACTTTACAAAAAAAGTTTTTAATGCGGAATTAACATTTCGTATACTTCGAGATGAAAATCTTGTTAGACATGCAGAAATTAAAATTGGTGGAAGTCCTATTATGCTTGCCGATTGTACTGACAAGTTTAGACCCCGCGAAGCAACGCTGATGGTATATGTTGAAAATGCCGATGAAACTTACAAAAAAGCAATTGACGAGGGAGCAGAAATAATTACTGAGTTATCGAACCAGGAGTATGGCAGAACCGGCGGCATTACCGATCCGTTTGGTATTACCTGGTGGATTACTTCAGTTATATAATTCAATCAATCCGGCAACGATTTGCCGGCTACTTCTAATTTTATTCTCTGCGAGCCTTGTTTCCAATCTTTTATTTATTAATTTTTTTCCATATATTTCGTTCAAATGGAGGATACATGAAAGACCAGTTGTTGTTGAACGAATATGAAAAGCCGACTTTTCTTCATTTCAAAATCCTTTTTATGAGCTGGGCGGGGTGGGTATTTGATTTCTATGACCTTATCTTGTTTTCATTTCTTCTTATTCCAATCGGTAAAGAACTTCACATCTCAAATTTTAATCTTTCATGGGTACTTGGCTCATCTTTAGCTGCTACAGCTTTGGGCGGAGTTATTTTCGGTATTCTTTCCGACCGCTTCGGCAGAAAAAACGTTCTTCAGTGGACAATTTTTACTTATAGTATAGGCACATTTTTATGCGGCATTGCGTCATCAATCTGGCTGTTTTTAATTTTTAGAATAATTACAGGTTTGGGTGTTGGGGGAGAATGGGCTACGGGACAAACCTATATTGGCGAAACTTTCCCCGCAAAAGTCCGCGGACGTTATGGAGCCTTTATGCAGTCAGGCGCGCCCTTCGGAATTATACTTGCATCAATAATTGGCGGGTTTGTTGAATCGGAAATAGGCTGGAGATTGTGTTTCTTTATCTCAATTTTACCGGCGCTGCTTGTCGTTTTTATAAGAAAAAACTTACCCGAATCCGATGTGTGGCTGGAGCGGAAAAGAATTTCTTCTATAAATATTACTGCGAAAAAAAAGAAAGAAAATACTTTTTTTCTTCTGTTCAATAATGATAACAGGAAACTTTTCATTCAATGCCTGGTGCTTGCTATCTTTGATATGTCCGCTTACTGGTTTACTTATACGTGGCTGCCTGCGTACCTGCATCAGCAGAGGCAGTTTACAATTGTTAAGTCTGCAAGCTGGATGTTGATTACACAAGCAGGTGGACTACTGGGCTATTTTTCTTTCGGATTCTTCGCTGATAAGTTTGGCAGGAGGCCGGCTTATTCTGTATACTCGGTTATTATGGCGATAGGCTTGGTTATGATAACCTTGTTGTGGGAAAAGGTTGCAGTTTATCCGCCCCTTATTTTAAGTTTTATGTTTCTCGTGGGTTTGGGTACGGGTATGTTCAGCGGTTACGGTCCTCTTTTTGCTGAATTATTCCCGACAAATATTCGCGGCACTGCTATGGGATCTGCATTTAACCTTGCCCGCGGCATTCAGTTTTTAACTCCTGTTATAATTGCAACTATTGCGGTACATTATGGACTTGGCGGGGGAATATCGCTCGCGGCTTTATTTGCAATTCTAACAGGAACATGGATATGGGTATTCCCGGAAACGAAAGGAAGGAAGATTGAAATTTAAATATTTCAAGATTGAATAATTTTTATTTTTTCTTCAATAGAATTTGCGTTAAATCATTTTCTATTGTCTTATTAACATAGTCTTTGTATTCTTTATAATCTTCCGGACTAATAGAATCTATCTTATTTATTGCAACACGTTTGGCTGTAATTATTCCGTCGGAATATTTGAACTCAATAGAATATGAAGCAATTTTGCAGTCCAGTTTTACATCCTGAGGCAATTCGACAGGTGTATACCCGGCAGGCAGCTTAATGCTCATTGTTTCTTCAATTTCATCGGTAGAAGTGATCCGGTCATAGGCATATTTCCTTTGATCATAAGATAAAGGTGTGCTTGAAGTTTCAACATCTTCCCACGGTATTTTAAGTAATTTGTAATTTCCTACTATGCCGATATACTGGTTTAATATTAATGAGTAGCTGTAATTTAATTCAGTTGTCAGAGTATCAAGATCATCGCTTTTAAATGATAGTACTTTGTAGTTATTAAAATTGTCGGCAAGATTTTCAGTTAATTTACTAATCTGTTCTTTTTCATCAATGTTACCGTACATCTCCCTTACAAATGCAGTTGCCGATCCTGTCCGCTTTGTGTCAACGCTTAATTCAATGGAATTGTCATCTTTAACTAAAACATTTGTATTGCGGGCAAGAGTTCTTTTACCGAAGTCTTTTTTCTCAATATAAAACGGTTTACTTTCATCCTGCTTCACAACTAGTGCAAATGAATTGATATCTCCCTCGGGTATTGTTCCAAAAGGATAATTCCGCGCAGTAAGATCAAACAGCATAGGTTTTCCATCAATATTTACCCGGGCAATCACATGATTAAAATAAATTCCGGGCAAAGCATTTGTATTTGCATCTTCATTTCGGGTATTGACTAAAACATAATCGGCTTTTACGTTAATTGCTTTCAACATAGTAATAAAAAGCGTAGCCATATCTTTGCAGTCGCCGATCTTAGTTACCAATACATCCCTGGCTTTTTGCGGTATAAATGCAGACTGCCTGAAAGGCACACTGCTGTAAGTAATGTTTTTAATTATATATTCATAAATTATTTTTACTTTATCTTTTTCAGGCAAATCTTCTTTACCTTTTAAAAGTTCCGCTACCTTTTCCTTAATTTCATAATTAACAACCCCTTTGGAATTTGTAAGATTTAAAAACCATTTGGCAATATAATCCCAATTTTCTATTGTTGAAAAATAAAGTATCATACCAATGTCATCCAGCGGGGGCATTGCAGCCTCATATTTTACAGCCTGAATATTCTCCATTTGCCATACATATAAAGTATTATTCCCGATCACTTTTTTCATGACAGGTTCGGAACTCATATTCTGGCCGCGGTAAAATACTTCCTTATTATTGGGTGTTATAAGTGCATATCGTTCGTTTACTACAGGATAAAATTTGTTGAAATTAAATTCATCCCAAAAGTGGTTTGATAACTCACCGGTGAAAAAATTTCTTATCTTATACTTAACATATATATAATCGCCAACTTCCAGAGATTTAAAAACAAGATCCCCATCTTTTTTGTCGGCGTCTATTTCAGACCCGTTTTGTTTTATTACAACTGCTTTGTCTAATATTAATTCCTGAACATTGGAGTTGTAATTCAAACCGTAGCTTGTAAAACGTTCTATTCCGTCCTTGTTTAAGATTTTTATTAGCACTTCCTCATCATATTCGGATGCTCCCCCTTCATAAAAAGTTCTTTTTACATCGTCGGACAATATTAAGGCTTCATTTCCCTGATATTTATCGGAAATAGGAGAGGTCGCCATCAATGCTTTTAAATCAAACGGCTTTAATTCTTTATCAATTGGGTCATCGCCTGTAAGATTTTTTAACTTTTCTCTCGCTTCGTAATTAGTTGAGGAAAACATTATAGCTTTCCGGTAAGCTTCTTTACCGTCTTCATTATTATTTTGGGCAGTATAAATATCTCCGAGCATTTGGTAATAATTAGTAGCAAAAGGACATATATGCAATGCTTCGTTAATTGCGTTCAAAGCTTTGTCATATTTCTGTAATGAATAATATGTTTTTGCCATTTGATAGTAGAATCCCGGTGATGCGGGATTCTGTTCAATTATTCTATTATATGTGCTTTCCCATTTATCAATCTTGGAGGTCGAAAGATAGATATTTGCCAACTCTTCCATAGCAGAAAGGTTAAAATTGTTTTCGGAAAATTTCTCAATAATCTCCGCAGCTTTTGTATAATCCCTGCTTACGCTATAATCAAGATTCTTCTTGAAGTTGACTATAGCCCATTCATCGGGGTATTTTTGATATGCTTCATTAATAATGTCAATTGTTTGTGAGGGTATATTTTTTAGTGAATAATATATTATCTTAGATACATATAAATCAGGGGATTCAGGCACTATCGAAATCAATTTTTCAAGAAGCTCTTTGTATTTATCCTGATTTTTATTTGCGGCGGCTTCCATCATTTTGATGGTTAAAATATCGGGTATATCGCTTCTGATATCGTCAATCTTTTTGCAGATAGTATTTCGTTCGGTTAATTTCCCGCCTTTATTGTATACGGATATTAAGCTATATAGTAATAAAACATTATCAGGAAGTATTTTTAAGCCGTTTAAGAGAGTGGACTCTGCTTCACTGATTTTATCATTCCTTAAATAGATTTTTGAAAGAAGAACATAATTTTCGGGATAATCCGGATGCTCCTTTAAAATATCTGTAAAATATTTTTCATAAGAAGAATATACTTCGGTGGAAGTATCATTACCCGCAGCATTATAAGTAGTTTTATCGGTAGAATACTTTAGATTGCTTAATGCAAACCCCTTGTCATCTGTTATTCTTAAAAGGAAATTGCATCTGTCAATGTCCGAATAGCCAACTTTAATTAAAACTCTGTTCCAGCCTTTTTGAAGAGTCGTTTCAGTTACATAAGTGTCGAGGTCATTATTGCGTTCTTCATAGCATTCCGTATTTAACTTGTCATTAAGAAATGCTCTGAAAGATCCCGATGTACCTATTCTGATTTGAACTTTTTGCTCTTCAGGTGAATAAACAAATGTGTTACCATAATAAATTGAATTATCGCTAGGGAAGTAAAGTGTAAAATCCACCCAATTATCATATCTGTTCCTGTCAATTTTAAACCAATGGATGGGCCTATTATTCTTTCCTGTATAAATTGTATCGGGGTTATATTCATTTTCAGGCGGATAATTCTCATAGTACCCGGAAGCAGAAATATTTTCAAAAGGACCTATAACACTCCAATCATTTACTGCACCGATATGTCTAAAATAGTCTTTTGCTTTTTCCAGTTGATTATGCAATTGGTAGTATTGTCCCAGGTTTTCATTGGCAATAGCGCTGATAAATCCATCATCTTTATTGGAAGCTTCTTTAGCAAGCAGTTCTAAGATACCGGATTTTTCATTTTGAATGTTCCTCGCAACAGCCAATCCGTCAAATTCTGCAAGCAAATATATTTCCGGTCTGTCTGCTTGTTTAATAACTTCCGAGAAATGCTGCCATTCTTTATCATATTTTGATTCTATACTGTATAAGAAGGCTAATCCAAGCTGTGCCCTTAAACTATTTGAAGATTCTGCCTCTTTTAGGAATAATTCTTCAGCTTTTTCAAATTTCCCTTCCCCTAAAAAATTATACGCTTCCTGAATCGTACTTTGTGAAAAAATTTTAACATTAGTAAATAATACAAATATTAATAAGAAGCTTATCTTGTTGAATCCATTAAATTTCATCGTATGGCTCATTTAATAATAATTATTTAACATACAAAATATATTATCCCGGTGCATAAATAAAGCTCTATAATGGAAGCTCCCCACATAGAGAATATTAATTAATGTGTAAAATTATGTTGAAATTAGGCAAAAGTAAAACAAATCAGCAGATAATTTATGTCAAAAAAATTGCCCCCTATTTCTTGTAATCTATTAATTCACTTCCGGAAATACCTTTGTCTGATCAATTGCTTTTATTATTTCTCCTGCAATCTTTTTATGGGTTTCAACAGTAGGATGCCCGTTAGCCACATAACCGCCAATATAAACGCCAAATTGAACATAACTTATATCTTTTTGTCCGTTTGCAATTTCTTCATCCACGACCTGCTTCACATTTTTTTGTGCCCATTCGGCGTGCACTGCTACGGAAACAATTGTAACACCTGGGTAAACGCTTCTGATTGTTGTAAGAAATTCGTGGTATGTTTTACGGAATAGGGAGGAATTCTCTTCAGAAACTACTGTATCTTTACCTTTTAATCCGGATAGGTCGTTCAACCCGAGACAGATAACCACTAAGTTGGGAACCCATTGTTTAAAATTCCATTTGGGATATTCTCTTTCCATAAGAGTACGGTCGAACCATTTGGGCATTGCTAAATTATAATTACCCTGCCAATCACAAACCAATCCCATGCCGGAGCGGCATGTTGCATGATATTGCGCATTATAATGCTGAGCTATATCGCCGACAAAACCTAAATCAATATTTGTGAAAGGAAATTTATCCTCCCATTTCATTACCGGTTCTTTAGCTTCATTGCCTTCGGCTGCGGTAAAAGAATCACCGATAAATTCTATTTTTCTTATAGGTTCAGGTGAGGGAGGTAAAATGCTGCCGTTTTCATCAACCAGAAAACCGGAAAAAGTAAAAACTCTGCCGAATGAAATATTGCGCTTACTTAATCTTAATGAGTGGTGAGTATTTTCAAGACTATCTGCAAGAATATAATCCGCTTCTTCTTCTTTATCACCGTGAAATATTTTATAGAATCTTTGATCTATATAAACATTATAATAATTTACATTGTCGTCTATTCTAATTCCAATACTTGTTCCTGAAAATTCAGCGCATATATATACTCCAGGCCATGATTGTTCCGGATGCAGTGAATCAGAGAAATCCCACCTGCCAATGTATTGTATGTTGGGATCGTTTGCAGGGATAAAGTTTGTCGGGAATGGGTAAATTATGCAATTAATTACGAAAATTTGAAATAAAATGAATAATGCATACCGGCAAAAATATTTTATCATTAGAAAATCCTTTCATGGACTAAAAAATCAATAAGTTAAAATGGTTTTATATGAAGATTTTATATCCAAGTACAATCTATCTATTTTTCAAAATAAATGCCATATAAACACCCATTTTTATTTTAATTATGTTAGATATAGCAACTGAATAGTCTATTCCTTTTATACTATTGAACTTTTTCCTTATTCATATCTCCCAGGAACGGGATACACATGTTAAGTGCGGAATTGCAGTCACTATTTAAAATTTTGATACCCTCGGTAATTCTAAAAATAACAGGCATTCAGTTGTGAATGGGTTTTATAAAACTATTTGGTGTTGTAGTTATTAAAGGAATAAAGATATTTTTGTCATGATCCAAATAGTATATTGCTCTAAAAAAAAATAATTCTTCACCGGGAATGGAAATGCGGTAGGGAATCTTTTGAGAGCTTTTTTTTTCCCCATTCATAAAAACCGGACATTGGAACAAGCATCCGGTTATTTGCAAATAGGCTCATCCAATACGGTCTCTTTTTTATTGTTTCTATCCGTGAGTTGAAAACACTCGGTGAGTTTTTGGAATATCTTATTCCCAAATTTGTTATAGTTAAATTATAGGCCGCCGTGTTTCGATAAATAGATAATATCTTCTCCGGCTGTGTAAAATTATCAGATTTTTGAAGTTCATCGGCAAAATCTGACTGAAGATTAATATTATATTCCTTTAACGTATCAATAATTTATAAAATAAAAGATTTCATTAAACTTTATATTAAGGAGGCTTATTATTAAAAAATAAATTAGAATATTCGCACGATAAATTTAATAAAAATTCATTTATTACAATTTTATAAAATAACATTCAAAATTAAAAAATCAATAAATTTTATTATATCTTTAACAACTTAAAAAATAAAAAATACTGTGTTGACATACGAAAGAGAAAGAGAAGAATTAGCCGATAAATTATCTGAAAAAGGTATAACCGATATTTATGTGCTTAAAGCCGTACGCGAAGTAGAACGTCATAAATTCGTGATTAAAGCTATGAAGCAGCATGCTTATTCGGATGTTGCTTTACCTATTGGTTATGGCCAGACTATATCTCAGCCTTATACGGTTGCTTTTATGACTCAATCACTCAGGTTAAAATCTAAGGCAAGAGTATTAGAAATTGGGACAGGGTCAGGATATCAGGCGGCTATCCTTGAAAAAATGGGAATAGACGTTTTCAGTATTGAAAGAAATATGGATATTTATCTAAAGACGCGGAAACTTTTAGATGAAATAGGACTTAGAATCCATACAAAATGCGGAGATGGTACTATAGGATGGGATGAGTTTGCCCCCTATGACGGAATTTTAGTTACAGCCGGTTCTCCTACGGTTCCCGAATCCTTGAAAAGACAATTACAAGTTGGCGGCAGGCTTGTGATACCCGTCGGTAATAAAAATTCTCAGATTCTAAAAATTATCACTAAATTAAATGATAATGAATTTGAAGTGTGTGATGTTCCCGAGTTTTCTTTTGTTCCACTTATAGGCAGAGAGGGTTGGAACCAAAAGTAATCGTTATTGTCGGCCCGACTTGTTCGGGTAAAACTTCCCTTGCAATTTTGCTTGCTGAAAAATTGAATTCGGAAATTATTTCTGCAGACAGCAGGCAGATTTACAAATACCTTGATATAGGAACTGCAAAACCGGATAAAGAACAATTAGAAAAAGTTAGGCATCACTTCATCAGTATTCTTGAACCGGGTGAAACTTATAATGTTAGCCGGTTTGAGAATGATGCTCTTTATATTATTCAAAGTTTGTCCGGAAAAGAAAAAATACCAATTGTTGCCGGAGGTTCTGGCTTATATATCAAAGCTTTGATTGACGGAATATTTGATGTTGCCGATGCAGATGGAGAACTCCGTAACGAATTCCTGGAGAAAAGAAGGCTGTATGGAAATGATTTTTTATATGATGAATTAAAAATAGTCGACCCTGAGAGTGTATCAAAAATGCTTCCGCAAAACTGGAAACGTATTATGCGTGCATTGGAAGTTTTTTATAGAACCGGCAAACCAATTGGAGTACATCATCGGGAGCAAATGAGAGAAACAAATATAAATTTCGTCCAGTTCGGTTTACGGTGGGATAGGCAAATTCTTTATAACTATATTGAGCAAAGAGCTGATGAAATGATTTCTAATGGTTTAATTGAAGAAACTAAGTCTTTAATTGAAAAATATGACAGGAGACTTAATTCTTTAAACACTGTTGGTTATAAAGAAATAATTGCATATCTGAATAATGAAATTACTCTTGAACGTGCTGTTGAATTAATTAAGCGTAATACAAGAAGATTTGCAAAAAGACAATTAACATGGTTCAGAGCGGATGAAAGAATAACTTGGTTTGATGTAAAATCCCAAGAAGATTTGGAAAACATTGCAGATGAAATAGCATACAAAGAAAATAGTAGATAAAAAAAATAATAAAAAGAGGATTTTAAAATGTACGAAGAAGAAATAAAAAAGCTGAATATACTTAGAGAAAGAATTATCAACTTAAGAGGTTATCTTTGACGTCGATAATAAAGATGCTAAAGTAGGAGACCTTCAACATAAAACCACCGAGCCCTCATTTTGGAATGATCAGATGGAGGCTCAAAAAACCCTTCTGGAAGTTAAAACCCTGCAATCTTGGATTGATCTCTGGAAGAATGTGGATATACAGGCGCAAAACCTTGATGAATTAATTCAATTAGCGCAAATCGAGAATGATGAATCTTTTGCGAAAGAAATCCAAAGTGAAATTGATGCTTTAAGTATTGCAATTGAAAATGTAGAATTTAAAAATATGCTTAGTGGTAAAGAGGATGCAAGGAATTGTATCCTTACAATTCACTCCGGCGCCGGCGGTACGGAAGCGCAGGACTGGGCTGAAATGCTGATGCGTATGTATATGCGCTGGGGAGAACAAAATAATTTTAAAATGTCTATTGCAGATATTTTGGAAGGCGATGGCGCCGGAATAAAAAGTGTTACTATTGAAGTTGAAGGCGAATTTGCTTACGGTTATTTGAAAGCTGAGAACGGTGTACACCGTCTTGTTAGAATCTCGCCTTTTGATGCAAATAAGAGAAGGCATACATCTTTTGCTTCGGTATTTGTTATTCCTGAAATAGATGACACAATTGCAATAGATGTAAACCCTGCCGATTTAAGAGTGGATACATACCGTTCAGGAGGCAAAGGCGGTCAAAATGTAAATAAGGTTGAAACGGCCGTTAGGATAACGCATATTCCCACCGGAACAGTTGCAGCCTGCCAAAGTGAGAGATCACAGCTTCAAAACAGAAATAATGCTATGAAGTTATTGAAGTCTAAGCTCTTTCAGATTGAAAAAGAAAAACAGGAAGCTGAATTGGATGAAGTAGAGAAAGGCAAGATGAAAATAGAATGGGGTAGCCAGATCAGGTCTTATGTTTTTCATCCTTACAATATGGTGAAAGATCATCGTACTGATGAAGAAACTTCCGATGTGCAGGGGGTTATGGATGGAAATATTAACAAGTTTATAAAAGCTTATTTGCTTAAGTTCAGTCAAAATTAATTAATCTAAACTTCAGATATGAATAAAACTAAACTACAAATCACAAAGAAACACAAACAAGAAGATTTCTTTGACCGTGTATATAAAGTTGTTGCGAAGATTCCTTATGGAAAAGTAACAACTTTCGGTGATATAGCTGAAGTTTGCGGTATAAGGTCTGCTGCAAGAACAGTAGGCTGGGCGCTAAATGGGACTAAGGATTCAGGGCTGCCGTGTCACCGTGTTGTAAACCGTTTTGGCGCTTTAACCGGGAAGTACCACTTCGGAGAGTATGACCTTATGGAAGACTTATTAAGATCAGAAGGCGTGGAATTTGATAAAAACGGATGTGTTATTATGGATAAATATTTATGGAAACCGGATAAAGTCAGAAGAAATAATCCAACAACCAAATGTAAAAAATGAACTTATAGAAGGAAGTAGTTAACAGTTTAACTGCCACACGGTGACATATTTTGGCCCAATTTGTTCACAAAGCCATATTTACAGATGTTCCTCAGAACAGTGTAACGTTGGAAGTTATTATTAAAGAACCATTCTCA
>PLNZ01000280.1 GCA_003142915.1 Ignavibacteriales bacterium
CAAAGGGACAAGTCAGAATCCGCTTGTTAGTCCGGCAGAGCAAAAGGTAGTAAGTAATTTGAATCCGGTTGCGGGAATGTCTGCACAGCAGCCGAACAATCCAATTAGTACACCTGTTGGACAATCGCAAAGTAACCAGCAGCCTTACAATCCCCGGAATATGCAAAATCTTAATCAGGGATTAGATATAGCAAATCAATTTAAGACACAAACAATATTGGGAGCTATGAAGAACCCGGATATTGACCCGGATAAAGCTGTTGCTTTGGCTGATATGCTTGGGTCTTATGCTCAGCGGCATTATCAACCGCTGCAAAATACATGGAAGGATATTACTCAAGGTGCGGAGGCGGCAGAATTTGATGCTTATGGTAATCCTACCGGTAAGGTGATAAGGAATGTTAAAGAACCTGAATATGGCAATGGAAAGACAATCGTATTATCCGAAGATAGAGATGGTTATCCCGCAGGAACGAAAGTAGATGTTGTAATCAATAAGAATAATCCAAATGATATTAAAATTATAGGCAATGCAGGAAGTAATAAAGCTCTCGAAATGAAAGAAGGGAGTGACGGTTATTGGTATAAACGGGATGCCAAAGCTAAAGGCGGACAAGTCCCAAAGGGGCAGATACCTGCTGATGAAACAAATCCCAAAGGGACAGGAAAGGGGCAAAATAAAAAAGAGAATAAGGTTATATCAAAAGAAGATTTTATTAAAGACTTTCAAAAAGAACAAAATAGGGCGCCAACGAATAACGAAATTAATACGGCAAAACAAAAAGGGTATTGGAAGTAATGGGGAAATATGACGGCATATTGGATAAAGTAAACTTAAAAGATTTAACGGTATGTGTATTTGATACCGGCAGTTTTACGCCGCTTGCTCAAAGATTAACTGAAGAATTCGGCAAAGTATTATACTTTTCACCCTGGGAGGGGAACGGCTTCCCGAAAAGTAAATTTGATAAAGTCGGCACCGGCATAAAGGGAGTTGAAAGAATTCCTTCTATTTGGGATTATGCGGACAGTGATGAGATTGATCTTTACGTTTTTACCGATTGCTATTACAGGGCAGAACAGGAATATCTAAGACGAAGAGGGAAACTTGTTTGGGGAAGCGCAGGAACATCATGGCTTGAAAGAAATAAAATGGAATTCTACAAATGGGTAGATAAAGAAGAAATGCCGATACCTGAAACATCTGAAGAAATAGGACTTGAGGAACTCGCTAAGAACATTAAGCCTGATGAATTTATTAAAATACCTGAATACCGCGGGGATTTGGAAACTTTAAAATATTACGATAAGGAGCGCAGCGAGTTCAGATTAAAAGAATTGGAATTAAATTTATCTCCGTTTGATAAAACTTACCATAGCATAAGACAAGCAAAGATTGACGGGGTAGAGATTGGTGGAGATTCTTATACTGTCGACGGACAGTTTCCTAAAAAATATCTCTGGGGAATTGAAGATAAAGACCGGTATTACTTCGGGAAGATAGTGCCCTATGAATCATTACCGGAGCAAATACAATATGTAGATGAAAAATTAGCGGGAATATTCAAGAAAGAAAAAGCAAGAACTCATTTTTCGCATGAAATGCGGATTGGAAAGAATAAAGAGCCTCATTTTATGGACTTTACGGCTCGTTTCCCTAATCCGCCTTACCAGCTTCACCTTGAAATGACTAAGAACTTAGGCGAGATTATGTATTACGGCGCTCAGGGTGAAATGATTGAACCAAAGTATGAGGATATATACGGTGTCGTGGCGATATTCAGAAG
Source organism: Ignavibacteriales bacterium (assembly GCA_003142915.1). Taxonomy (GTDB): domain Bacteria; phylum Bacteroidota; class Ignavibacteria; order Ignavibacteriales; family Ignavibacteriaceae; genus FEN-1297. Next base: position 1,788 of record PLNZ01000280.1, read on the forward strand.
CCCGACTGCAGAGGCATTTAACCTGCCGATTAAAGTACCGGATAAAGTTAAGAAATTTGTTAAGGTGATGAATCTTGCCATTGTTGAAGAGGAATATGTTGCTGTCAACATAAACAAATTTGATGAATGTGGCGCAGTAGTAGGCACTGGTGGTACTCTTTGGGAAGCAAGGAACAAATGTGAGGAAAATGCTAAAGACGTAAAAGCGGATGGNNCGGGATACAATTCTGAGACCGGAGGCTGGAGACCGGAATTTTAGCCGGACTATGATAGAAAAGTTCAAAGGGCAAAGTTATTTTAATTGGGAGCCAGGTTATATTTTTCATTTGTTTTGCAGAAAGGTTGTTTTTGTAAATTGATTTTCTATAATGTATATTTAAGAAAATAGAAATAAACATTTAGAGGATCAAATGCCAAGAACAACTTCCCTTATAATTGAAAGTTCATTATTAAATAAAGTACAAATAAAAGAATCAGTTTTTGTTTTAGCTTTTTCGATTCTGATACCGTTTCTAATACATTTTATCCCGGTTTCAGGTAACCCGGCAGGTGCGGTTTTATTACCAATATTTATTGCACCATTTATCGCTGTTGTATTTTTCAGGTTAAATGTTGCAGTAATTGCAGCTTTGCTTTCTCCTGTGTTAAATTATTTATTAACAGGAAACCCGGTGTATGGAACCGTCGGCATTATTACATTGGAATTAGTCCTATTCGTATTTATTGCATGGCTGTTGATTAAACTTAAATTTGTGAAATATTTTGCCGCCCCGGTTAGTGTTATTATATCAATGTTTGTTACTCAGCTTATTTTTTCATCTGTAGGTCATTTTGCTGTTGTTTTAACTACAGGGCTTCCCGGTATTATTCTTATTTCATTAATGAATATTTTGATTTTCACTTTAGCAAAGAAATCGAAATGATTTTAGGATGATAAAGATTACTTTTCCGGAGATAAAAAAAGCTCTGGATAATTTTTCCCTTCCTTTGGTCGACATAGTTATCGGAATTGCAGAAGGAGGATTGGTCCCGGCAGCTTTAACTGCAAATAAATTAGGATGTGAATTAGCATCTATCAAAATCAATTACCGCGACGAAAATAATAACCCGCAGTTTGAAAAACCTGAAGTTATCAGATCTTTTGAAGGAATTATTGAGGGGAAAAGTATTTTACTTGTTGACGATGTTTCTGTAACGGGAAAGACGTTAGAAGAAGCGCGTAATCTTTTTAAAGGTAACCGCATTACTACTTTTGTTTTCAAGGGTAAAGCAGATTACGTTTTACTTCCTGATTTAAAAGACTGCGTAAACTGGCCGTGGAAGTATTCAAAAAATTCCTAAATTCATTCTGGAATTTTATCTAACTATTTAAATGTTTGATAAGTATAAAAAGATAAAAGCAGGACATAGTTTTATTAAAGTGATAAAACCATGCAGGATTTGAATATTTATTTTGCTG
>PLNZ01000093.1 GCA_003142915.1 Ignavibacteriales bacterium
AATGGTAAATGGCAATTATATTAGCATTTTCGGTATCTTTCTAAAAGAACAAATTATCCTGCAAACATTATCGCTGTGTCGTGGTGACATATAATCCCTCTAGGATTAATTTCTCTGCTTAGCTTTTGCGCAACTAACCTTCAGAGAATCACTTCGCGATATTGAAGTTTACCTCCGCTCTAATTCAGAAAAACTATATCACATGGGCATAAAAGGAAACATCTCAAGAACTAATTTTCCCCTGCTGCCTAATACTATTGCTAATTTATACAAAGATCGTTGGGAAATAGAATTATTCTTTAAGTGGATTAAGCAACACTTAAGAATTAAGTCATTTTACGGTACGAGCGAAAATGCTGTTAAAACACAAATTTGGGTTGCCATTTCCGTTTATGTCTTAGTTGCCATTATAAAAAAGAAATTAGATTTAACTGAAAGCCTCTACACAATTTTACAAATTTTCAGCATAAATCTTTTTAACAAAGTCTTTATAAATCAAGTACTTAATAAAAATAAAAACCTAAATCAAAACTATTGTCCCGATAACCAGTTGTTTTTATTCAACTTTTAACGGGACAGCAGTGAGATAGTAATATAAACACAAAAGTTAAATATGTAAAAGAGTCTCGAAAATAGTTTATAATGCATTAACAAACTTTCGTAAGGATTAAACCTTAGCTCAACCTGTAATTCTGTTTTTAAAAAAATCCATCTTCAGTTCATTTAGGGGAAAAATATTTTAATAACCGACTTAAATGTGGGCAAGTGGGCTGCTTGGTCTATATCTGAGTAATTTTATATAAGCACGTATCCCCGATTAATTTAAACGGTTCAACACCAAGATTCTCAATATCCTTTTCTTTTGTCTGCTTTGAGCGTTCAATAATTATAATTCCGTCTGGGGAAAGAAATTTATTCAGAAGCAGATTTTTCACAACGGTGTAAATATCNNTATACATTGCTCCCCGGCATTTAGGGAGTTAATATTTTTTTCAAGGTTTTTGTAGATGGCGAAATTTTTTTCAACGAAATCTATTTTAGCTGCCCCGCGGCTAAGACATTCAAGCCCAAGTGAGCCGGATCCTGCGTAAACATCAAGCACGTTTATCCCGTCGAAATCAATAATATTATTAAGGAGATTAAAAAGTGTTTCCCGAACTCTGTCTGTGGTAGGGCGTATCTGATCGGATTTAGGAACGTTTATCAGTCTGCCTTTTAAATTACCGGAAATGATACGCATTCTCATAAAATTTGTCCTGGATTTATTCTCAAATCAGACATCACAATTTTATAACTTAAGCCAACCTATATGCAATACCAGCTGCTGGCGAGAAGGAATTATTCTTTTCCAGATAAAACTTATTTGTGTATAATTCGGAATCAGGTCTTATCTTTTCAAAAGGATTGAAGTAAACAAGATCAATTCCCAGAGTGCTGCTTAATGTTTGGATCATCGCCTCAGAAATTTCTTCGCCGGAAATAAAGGCGTTGTCAATGGAGTTCTTGTCTATCTTATGAAAATGCTCTGGCAGAGTCCATTCTCCTACAGGGTAGAGTTCATGCGGTGCAGTTTCATTTAACAGCAGAGACGGAATTTCGCCCGCATCATTTAACGGGATAACCTTAAAATAAAGGGGCTTGCCATCCAGGGAATAAATTAATGAAAGAAATTTATTAGTAATAAAAATACTCATTGTTAAACCTTTAACAGCGGAAGGGTAACTTGCTGCGAGAGCTCTTTCCGATGCTGTATGGATATTATCAATAAACTTCAGTTTAAGATTGTTTGTCTTGCAGAAGTTATGGATCATCTGCAAATATTTGCGCTGGATGGCAATAGCAATCATTGTATTCTGAGTAATTAAATTATTCTTTTCAACTTCAATATATTGTAATACAATATCCTTAGTGGAAACATACGGGTACAGAATGGAGAATTCCCATTTGAATTCCTCAACAAGGTCTTGGTGTAGCAGCGTATTATCATAGGGCACCTGCATAATATGGAACAGCTCAAACGGCAGTGCAAATGATGCAAAGGAACTTTTTAACGGCTTCTTAATAAGAATTTCGTTAAATGCGCCCTGCAACAATGAATCGATTTTCGTTTCCTTGTCCGTTTCCAGGTTGATAGGCTCATTAAAATATGCTTCATCAACCTTATTTAAAAGAAACTGTCTGTCTTTATAAATAATTTCAACAAGCCGAAGCTTTGATCCTGAAATTGTAAAGCCGATATGATTTTCAAATCCCGCCATTTTCTACTCTGTAAAATATTTTGTTACTTAATATAAGCGTACTTTTTGATTTTAGCCAACCTTTTATCGCCAATATTTTTTACTTTTAGCAACTCATTAAAATTTTTAAACCCGCCCAGCTTTATACGAAGCTCAACAATTCTTTCTGCTGTTTTCTTTCCCACATTAGGAAGAGTTGTAAGCATATCTATACCGGCTTTGTTTAAGTCGATGCTCTTTTCTGCTGCGATAATCTTAGCCGGGAATTTATTTATATTCTTTTTATTAAGCTCTAAAATATTGTCTTTATCCCCCTCCGGCTGGATGCTCTCCGCGGAATCTTTTTCACTGCCGGAACTGAAGAATATACTGTCTTCTTTTGTGTAATCAAATTTTTTGTAAGATATAAGTTCATTATCCCGGAAGAAATTTTTGTAGCTAAAGCCGACAGCAAAAATTACCAGGAGAAGTATTGTTACTTTAATTTCAGTTTGAGTGAACCCAATCTTCTCCGATAATTTTTTTAACATTTAATTTAGATTATATTAATTATTTAATAAATTTAAATCAGAAGGAAAATCTTTTAAAAAAATTATTTTCATCCGAATTAGAAGATTTTTTAAAGTTCGGCAATTCTGAAAGTTCATTTAAGAGTTCTTTCTCTTTTGTATTTACTTTCCTGGGTATTTCAAGATTAACCCGTACAAGCTGATCACCATGACCTGATTGGTTGAGATGTTTTATCCCTTTATCCCGCATCTTTAATAATTTCCCGGGCTGTATTCCGGCTTCAATTTTTATAATTGCTTTGCCGTTTAATGTCGGTACTTCAACTTCAGCCCCTATTACAGCGGTAGGAAAGCTGATGAATAAATCGTAAACAATATCGTCGCCTTCTCTCGTAAAATACTGGTGCGGAATTTCCTGGAAAACAGCTATAATATCTCCTGCCGGCCCACCCCGCTTGCCGGAATTACCTTCGCCTCTCAGTGTCATATAACTTGCTTCATGCACACCAGCCGGAACATTAATAGTAAGAGTTATTTCGTCATTTGTTCTTCCGTCGCCTATGCATTTTTTGCATGGCTTCTCAACCACAGTTCCTTCGCCGTTGCAGTTGCTGCATGCACTAATATTAACAAACTGACCGAATACCGAACGTGATACCGTTTTGACTTCACCGCTGCCGTGGCATACAGGGCATGCTTTTGTTGATGTGCCCGATTCAGCGCCTGTTCCGTTGCATTGACTGCATTTTACCAGTTTCTTTATTTTGATCTTCTTTGCAACCCCGGTTGCTATTTCTTCCAGCGCTAGTTTAAGAGTTACTTTCAGGTCGGAACCCGGTATACCTGAAGACCTTCTTCCACTTCTTGTTCTCTGGTTTCCTCCTAAGAAATCATCAAAAATGGAGGAACCGCCGCCGAATATATCCGAGAAGTGTGAAAATATATCATTAATATCCGAAAAACCCTGCGAGCCGTATCCGCCGCTGCGCATACCTTCATGCCCAAAGCGGTCGTACTGGGTTCTTTTATTATCATCATTTAAAACTTCGTATGCTTCAGCAGCTTCCTTAAATTTTTCCTCAGAGGCTTTATCATCCGGGTTTCTGTCCGGGTGATACTGCATAGCTAATTTTCTATATGCCTTTTTAAGATCATCTTTAGTTGCATTTTTGCTCACGCCTAAGATTTCGTAATAATCCCTTTTTGCCATAAATTCTATCTATCCTCACGATTTGATGGGTTGCTTATATTGTCATGTGGCGGTTCTGAAGTATCTGCACTCACAATTACTTTTGTATGACGGATAACCCTGTCTTTGTATACATAACCTTTTTCAACTTCATCAAGAACTGTATGAGGTTCAACACCGTCGGCTTTTCTTTGCAGTATAGCTTCATGATAATGAACATCGAATGGTTTACCAATCGATTCTATTTTCTTTACTCCTTGATCGTCAAGTACTTTTATCAGTTTATCATAAACAAGTTTTATTCCCTGCTTAAGAGAATCAACATCTTTCGTATTATCTATATGCTGAAGCGATCTTTCAAAATCATCCACTATCGGAAGAAGCTTAATAATAAAAGATTCAGCGGCGTATTTTAATAAGTTCAGCTGATCATTCTCAGTTCTGCGTTTATAGTTTTCAAACTCAGCGGCTTTTCTTAACAACCTATCTTTGTATTCGGAAGCTTCTTTTTCAAGCTGTTCAACTTTTACTTTGCCCTGGTTTAGTTCTTCACTTATCTTATTATCTTTATTCGATTCAGGCGATTTTGTCTCTCCGCCTTTTTCAATTTTTATTTCATTTGAAAGATCATTGTGATTATTATGATCATTCTTGTCTTTCTTCATTACAGTAAGCTCCTTTTATTTTGGGTTAATATTTGTCAATACTTCAGACAACATTTTAGCCATATAATCTACAATAGCTACAATTTTTGAGTATTCCATCCTTTTCGGTCCGATGATTCCGAGTGTACCGGAAATATCCCCCAGTTTATAATCTTTACTTACAAAACTATACTCCTGAAGTTCTTCAATTTGGTTCTCGCTTCCGATGGAAACAAACACTTGGTTGGGAGCGGCATCATTGGATTTTTCCATGATATGAATGATAATATCTTTATCTTCAATTAATTCAATTACGCTTTGAAATTTCTGGGGATCTTCAAACTCAGGTTGTTTTATAACATTTTTTGCACCTGTAATTACAAGCTTTTCAGTCTGTTTTACATCTGTAAAAATTTTATCAACCGAATCTACAAAAACTCTTATCACCGGTTTTTGATCTTCTTCAATATCTTTAAACCTTTCCGCAAAAGTCGATTTAATTTCGTTGAAAGTTAAACCGGAAAGCTTTTCATTCAGAAGAATTTGAACGGATTCAATAAGTTCAGGCTTTATATCGGATGAAAGCTCCAGCGTTATGGTTTTTACCAGACCCGATTTTATGCTTACAATTACAAGAATTCTTGTTGAAGAGAGGGAAACAATCTGCAGTTTTTCCAGCGTACCCGTTTCAAGTTTAGGGTAAGAAACGCATGCAAGCTGGTGTGTGATACTGCTTAACAGTATTGATGTAATTCTGAAAAGCTCATCGGTATCAGCAGCATTCGCATCCAGATTCTTATTTATCATTCCTTTTTCCGTGTGATGCAGTTCGGGAATGTCCATAAGCGAATCAACATAAAACCTGTAGCCTTTATCGGTCGGTATTCTGCCTGCGGAAGTATGCGGATGATCTATAAAACCGGATTCTTCCAGATCGGACATAATATTCCTTACCGAAGCAGGTGATAATCCTATATCAAATCTCTTCGTAATATTTCTTGAACCTACGGGTGATGCAGTTAATATAAACTGCTGGATAATATGACGAAGAATATTTTTTTCCCGTTCATTCAGCTCTACGTTTAGCATAATGCAAAAAAATAAACTTTATCTTGTAAATATACTAAATTATAAAGAATATTTAATTGAATATCAATGTCATTTTTTCGTTTAGCAAAGACGGAAGATTTAAAATATTGCATTATCAATTGGACTTGTTCCATAAAAAGAATATCCTTTCCGGTGTTATAAATAAAAGCAGGAGGTTAGAAATACTGCGCTAAGAGAATAGTAGATAATTGAGATTTTATTACTAATTTTATAATCCGAATTGAAAATTGTTATTGCGCCCATAGTTCAACTGGATAGAACGTTGGATTCCGGTTCCAAAGGTTGAGGGTTCGATTCCTTCTGGGCGCACGTTTTTTTTATAATTTTGGATTTCCATTCAAAATAGCATGCAATTGTAGGTATTTGGCTTGTCTGTTATCAGATTGATCTGCCTAAAGGACAGGCAGGTACATAAAAGGCTATGGGAATGAATATTATTTCTCCCTAAATAACTGGAAATTCTAAAATTATTATTATTTTAATGGAAGTATTTTTTATATAATTTCAAAATATCTTAAAATTACGTAATTAGGAAAGTGTAATGCTTACAAAAAAGAAAAAGCTTTCGAAGAAGGAAATTAAAGAAGACAAACTAGTATCTTTCTATTATAAAGCATACGGATTTTTTACGGAGAATCAATCCCGTGTTCTTACTTATGCTGGTATAGCGGCTGCTATAATTATTCTTGCGGTTTTTTATATAAACCATAAAAATCAGCAGAATAAGGATGCGGGAATTCAACTTGCACAGATAATCGAAGTGTATGAGAACGGTGCTTACTTGCAGGCAATCGAAGGTCAAGCCGGAACTAAAGTTCTTGGTCTAAAAAAAATTATTGAGGAATACGGAAGTACCGAAAACGGTGAAACTGCTAAGATTTATATAGCAAATTCCTACAGTTTTTTGGGCAAACCGGACGAAGCTTTTAAATATTTCGATGATTACAGCGGGAGTATAGGAATTTATAAAGCAACCGCCCTTGCAGGTCAGGCCGGTTATTATGCTTATAAGAATAATTATGAAAAAGCCGCTGAATTGTATGAAAAAGCTGCTTACGTATCAAAAGAAGATGTTCTTAATCCTGATTATCTGCTTAATGCCGGTGAAAATTACATCAGCGCAGGCAAAAATAAAGAAGCTAAAGAGGTACTCGATAAAATCAAAAAAGATTATGTTAACTCAACTGCTTTCAGAGAAATCGACAAGTATTTGGCGCAGTTAGATGATTAATTCAAAATTTGAAAAGTGATCAATTTAATCGCTTATTAACTTAGCTTAAAATCAAACATTCTATTAGCCAAACAGCTCCTGCATTACGATCAAGCAAGCCTGCTTTGCGGTTAAAGAGGTTTCGCCATATAATTTGGAGAGGGTAGTAATTTTTTATCTTTAATTATTTTGGCAGGATTAGCCGGATTCACAGATAAAAATATGCTGAAAAAAAATTCTAAAGGATATATTTTCCTCGTTTACTATTTCTATCAATATGTGAAATAAATATTTATTCAAAGCAATTTGTAAGATAAATTAAGAATTTCCGTTTAATGATTTTTTAGCATTTTTTACAAAAAATCGCCTATTTTTAGTTGATTTTCTTCTATTTTTTTACAAAAAATTGTAATTTTTGAAATAATTAAATTCTTGACTTTCTATCCTTATATGTCTATTTTTTCCCTCTATTTATTAAAAAATAATTATTAGGTCTTATGGCAGATACTTCAGACTTTAGAACAGGTTTAATTATAAAATTTAAGAACGATCTTTATACAGTTGTCGAGTTCCAGCACGTTAAACCGGGTAAGGGTGGCGCTTTTGTCCGCAGTACTCTAAAAAATTTAAAAAACGGCAAGGTATTAGACAATACCTTCAGAGCTGGTGAAGGAATAGAGATTGTCCGTGTTGAGCGGAGAAAATATCAATATCTTTACCGCGAGGGAGACTTTTTAATTTGTATGGATAATGATACATTTGAACAAATAAATGTCCCGAAAGAATTATTCGGCAGCGGCGTAAATTATTTAAAAGAGAGTGTAGAAGTAGAAATTCTATTTAACGGAACGGAAATTATAAATGTTGAAATACCGATTTTTGTAAACTTAAAAGTAACCGAGACAGAACCCGGGTTTAGGGGTGATACGGCAACAGGCGCTAACAAGCCTGCTACATTAGAAACAGGCGCAGCTATCAATGTTCCGCTATTTATTAATGTCGGAGATGTTTTGAGAGTTGATACCAGGATTGGCAGTTATGTGGAAAGAGTAAAATCTTAAACAAAAGGTTATTAAATGGATTTAAATCTAATTAAAAAGCTTGTCCGCATTGTGGATACAAGCGAAATTACCGACCTTGAAGTAGAAGAAAATGGATTAAAAATTAAGATTGCTAAAAAAATCAGGAGTTACAGAACAGATGGTCAGCAGCATGTGATAATAAGCCAACCTGTTACCGGAGAGCAGCCGGTTTTACGAAACGCCGTTGAAGAAATATCTGCCGCTGCTATAGAGAAACAAGCAAACCTCCATGAAATAAAATCACCGATTGTAGGCACATTTTACAGAGCGCCTGCCCCGGATGCAGATGCTTACGTTAATATTGGCGATGCTGTTTCTTCCGGATCTGTTTTATGTATTATTGAAGCAATGAAACTAATGAATGAAATTGAATCGGATATTAGCGGGAAAATTGTTAAAATTCTTGTTGAAAATGGTCGTCCCGTTGAATACAACCAGCCTCTATTTTTAATTCAGACAAGCTGATGCTTATCTAAGACTTCGAGGGAACTTTGTTTAATAAAATATTAATCGCTAATAGGGGCGAAATCGCTCTAAGAATTATCCGAACATGCAAAGAATTGGGAATTAAAACCGTTGCGGTTTATTCGGAAGCAGACAAAGATTCCCTTCACGTTACTTTTGCCGATGAAGCTGTTTGCATTGGTCCTGCTCCAAGCAAAGAAAGTTATTTAAAGATTCCATCCATTATTTCTGCCGCTCATATTACAGGAGCAGATGCCATTCACCCCGGTTACGGCTTTCTTGCTGAGAATGCAAACTTTTCTGAGATTTGTGCCGAATCCGATATAAAATTTATAGGTCCTTCTCCCAAAATGATTAGAGCAATGGGGAATAAGTCGTTTGCTAAAGAGACGATGAAGAAGAACGGCGTTCCGGTTATTCCCGGAAGCGAGGGGATTATTAACGATGTTGGGGAGGGCAAAAAAATTTCCGAAGTAATAGGCTTCCCTGTAATAATAAAAGCCTCCGCAGGCGGGGGAGGCAAAGGTATGAGGATTGTATGGGAGCCGGGCGAATTTGAAAATGCTTTCCGAACTGCAAAAATTGAAGCTGAAGCAGGTTTTGGCAATGCCGATGTTTATATAGAAAAGTTTATTGAAAATCCACGCCATGTGGAAATACAGGTGCTTGGAGATATGCACGGCAACGCATATTATTATGGTGAAAGAGATTGTTCCGTTCAAAGAAGACATCAAAAGTTAATTGAGGAATCTCCCTCCCCCGTATTGGATCAGGGGCTAAGGGAAAAAATGGGCGAAGCTGCATTGCTTGGCGTTAGAGCGGTTAATTATGAGGGCGCAGGCACCGTGGAGTTCCTTGTCGATAAGCATAAACATTTTTATTTCATGGAGATGAATACAAGGATACAGGTAGAACATCCTGTAACCGAGTGGGTTTATGGTGTTGACCTTGTAAGACAACAGGTTTTGGTTGCTGCCGGTGAAAATGTTGAAACACTTCCTTCCAAGCCTAATGGTCATAGTATTGAATTCAGAATAAATGCCGAAGACCCGGAATATAACTTCAGGCCTTCACCGGGAAAAATTCTTTCGCTCCATTGCCCCGGCGGATTCGGCATCAGGGTTGATACGCATATATATGGCTCTTACTCTATTCCTCCTTATTATGATTCTCTTATAGCCAAACTTATTGTTTGGGGGCAGAATAGAAATCATGCCCTGGCAAGAGGCAGAAGAGCTCTTGAAGAGTTTGTAATTGAAGGAATAAAAACTACTATCCCTTTTCATCTGAAAGTTCTTGAAGACAGAAGATTCCTGAGCGGAAATTTTGATACCGGTTTTCTTGATATTTTTGAGTTTAAATAACAGAAACTTTTATATTATTAACTCATGTTACGCAAAAATAAAGATAATAATAATT
>PLNZ01000297.1 GCA_003142915.1 Ignavibacteriales bacterium
CGGTCTTGCAATTCCTCATTTTGTTATTGATGCACCGGGCGGAGGCGGAAAAATTCCACTGCTTCCAAATTATGTTATTCATCACGATGAGAATAAAATTATCCTTCGTAATTATCAAAAAAAGATTTACTCGTACAAAAATTACTATGATAAAAATAATCCTATCAGTAAAAACGGAAAAAATGGTAAGAACGGAAAGAGTCCTAGAACTAAAGTTAAAGAGCTTGAATTTACAAGGATAGAATTACCGGAACTAGAAGAAATAGAAAATTAAATTGGTTATATAAATCGATCCCGAATACATTCGGGATCGATTTAAAATGAAAATTAGCCGTTTAATATCTTTAATATATCCTTTTCAGTAGTTTCCTTTGGAGACTCTACTATTCTGCCAATTTCCAAATTATCCCTGTAGAAAATAATAGTTGGGATAAGTTCAATCTTCATACCATCGGTTTCATCTGATATGCCTTTTTTGTTACGCCCTATAGCAAGGATTGAAACCTTATTACCGGGAAATTTTAGATAATCAAGTACCTTAAGGAGTTTTGGAACTACTCTGCGGCTATCACTGCACCAGGTTCCCATTACAATAGTTATTTTTATATCATCCAGCTTATCTTTGAAACTTAGAGCGGTAGTCGAGTCTATTTCATACATGTCATAAACCGAATTGAACCACCAGGAGAAGCTTGTATCCTGAAAAGCATGCCGGTTACAGTAACCTAAGAGCATTCTTTGGTGATTAGAAGTATCAATTATGATATTATCCCTGGAAACTGAGCAGATATTACCATTCTGCGCAAAAGCAACTGTTCCAAACAAAAAGGAGAATGAAATAAGGACTAAAAATTTCATATTTAATCCTGCACATTAAGAGAATTTTTTCTCAAATCAATTCCCCATAAAAGTTTTTTCCTTAGCGTTTCATAATAATTAGAAAGAGAAGTATGGACGAGCTTAAGCGGGCGCTCACACTTTTTGATTTTTATTTGCAATGGTGGTGGAAAAGCAAATACCCGCTGACCATCGCAGTTTACGTGAATTTCTTTATATAAGGAAGTTGCCCTGATTGTAATTTCAGAATTTCCGGGGAGAACTATCGGACGTATGTTTAAACTATGCGGTGAAATGGGCGACAAGGTAATTACATCTGCACCGGGACTAACAATTGGTCCGCCCGTTGATATAGAATATCCTGTTGAGCCTGTTGGTGTAGCAGCGATAATTCCATCGGCAGCAAAAGTTGTAACATATTCACCGTTTACTTCAATGGTAATATCAATCATTTTTGGCCATCCGCCCTTATCAATAACCATATCGTTAATAGAGTACAATTTTTCAACTTTGTGCCCGCAGCATTCCGTCTCAATAACCATTCTTTTCCCGATTTTGTATTTTCCTCTTCTGATTGCTTCCATAAAGTCATCTATTTGATTTATATTAGCCTCAGCAAGGAAACCGAGTTTTCCAAGATTTATTCCGAGGACGGGCTTATCATATTGGTGGGCTTTATAAGCAGTAGCAAGCATTGTTCCGTCGCCGCCAATAGAAATAATCATATCTGCTTTTTCACAGAGTTTATCATTATTTATAAAAGTAGATTTATCTATATTTTCTTCCAGTAAATCTCTCTTTTCATATAAGCTATCTCCTAAAAGAAAATCTAATTCTTTTGTCCTTAATTTTTTGATAAGTGCGGAAACAACTTCAAAGACATTAATTTTATTAATATTTGCAATTATTCCAATAATCATTCTTTTATGTTTATATTATTTTTTAATTCCCATAATTTACAATATTTCACGAAAACATACGCTGACGAGAATATAGCAAGAATAAAGCCCTGAATGCCGTCTAAAAATCCTCTTTTTAAAACATACAATTTAATAAAAAAGAAAAAAGGACGTATAATAATATCCGTTATTCTAAATTGTTTCCCGTTTTTATTGAGTTCTTCCGCTGCAAGAGTAGTATAATAATTAAATTTTTCAAAGTAATGCTTTATGTTCGGGTCGGTAAAATGCTCCAGATCGTTTTTAATTTGACCTATATTACCGTTAGTTATTAATCCTTCATGGACATCTTTTTCGCTGAATTTTACTTTGCTTTTATTGAACAGCCTTATAATCCTGCCTGGATACCATCCGCTATGCTTTATCCATCTGCCGAGGAAGTTTGCAATCCGGGGTAAAGAATATGCATCACATACCGGGTTTGAATTTTTAAAATCATTTAATTCATTAGATAATGCGGTGGTAATAACTTCATCGGCGTCAATCCAAAGGACCCATTGGTTGGAAGTTAAAGAAATACCAAACTGCTTCGTTTTTGAATAGCCCATCCATTTTACCAATTCATACCTTACTCCCGGAAATGAATTTACTATTTCAATTGTATTATCTATTGTACTATCATCAATAATAACTATTATCTCATCTATACAGTTTAATTGGCTTTTAATGCACCCGGAAATGTTCTTTTCTTCGTTTTTTGCCAATACTATTGATGATAATTTAATCATTTTCTCCAAGGAGTTTAACAATATTAAAAAAGTAACTGCTAATTAAGAAATATCAATACGATAAATAAAAATATGAATTAAAACAACCAGTTTAAATTACTGATAATCGGGCAATATTAAAGTGTAAATTCATTTAAATATTTTCTATATTTGATCAAAAATTTAAAATAATTATACTTTTCGACGAAATTAAAACACTTGATAAAAAAAGCGGAAAGAAATTTTAGAGTGTTTTCCATTCAAAATTTTAATTTAAACGATAACTTCTTCCTTAACGATATATATTTTCTTAAACAGGACAAATTATTTACAAATAGAGTCTAATATAACCTATGAACTGGCTTCCAAACATTTACCTGTTAATTCGATCAAAAATTAATTTTGGCTCAATTTATGAATTGAGCTGGGTACTTGTAGGGCAGGTATTCAATGTTATCCTGAGCTTTATTATAGTGAAAATATTGTCCCGGATGGGTGCGAAAGAATATGGTATATATGCACTGGTAATTACGATTGCCGTATTTGTTGGTATGGTTTTTCACGGTCCATTATCTCAGGGCTTTGTCCGGTTTTATTATCATTATTTAGAAAGGTCCTTAGCAAATATATTTTCTAATTTAATCCACAAAGTACTTGTAATAGCGAGTATTACACTTTTAATAGTCACTTTCTTTATTATTATAATAGCATTATTTATTAATTTGTCAATGCCGATGGCTTTTTTTTTAGTTTCAGGTCTGTATGTTATAGCATCAAAACTAACGGAGTTTTTTAATTCCGTACTAAATTTAATCAGGAAGAGAAAAGAAAATTCACTTCTTCAAGGGGCAGAAAAAGCTTTAACAATTTTGCTGTTCCTTATTCTTTTATATTATAAAAAACTATCACCTGATTATGTACTTCTTATTCTTTCCTTTACTGCTTTTTCTTTTTCCGTCATAAAGTATAGTGTGTTTAAGAAGTGCCTTCCAAATGAAACAAAGCCAAACGATGATATAAAAAAGAGTTTAATTCCGGAAATGCGTTCAAAGTTACTTTTGTATATTTCACCCTTTTTATTTTGGGGGATTAGCACCTGGCTTCAATTGAATGGGGAAAAATGGATAATCAACGGATACCTTTCAACGGCAGATGTAGGTATATATGCTATAATGATGTCACTTGTTAATGCTTTAATAATTGTTCCCAATCTAATTATATCGGATTTTGCCTCTCCAATTATTTTTCAGCAATATGCTAACATGAGTAAAAAAGACAATATAGAAACCGGGTATCAATATATAAAGCTAAATATAATAATAATATTTTCACTGGTATTATTTTCTACCGTATTTACTTATTTCCTGGGTAAGGAATTAATTATTTTTATTAGCGGGAAGGAATTTGCCGTATACTGGTATCTTTTGCCTTTTCTTTGTTTTGGAGCGGGTTTATTCTATACCGGTGAAGCGCAAACAGTATTGGGGAAAGCACTTAATAATCCTAAAAAATATTTAGCTCCTAAAGTTTCCATAGGCATTCTATCTGTTATTTCAAATTTTTTCTTTATTAAGTACTTCGGAATAAATGGCGTTGCAATTACAATCATTTTTATTGGCGTTATTTATGTTGTATATATTTCTTATGTTAACAGAGGTATTAAACGAATTCTACTATCATAATCTTATGGAAAATAATCAACCGCTTGTTTCTGTAGTAATTTCCACATATAATATTGAAAAATATATTGAATCAACCTTGCTGTCGGTTATTAATCAAACTTATCAAAATTTAGAAATTTTGATTATTGATGACTCATCAACCGATAGTACTCTGAAAATCATAGAGCGTTTGGCTGCTTCAGATGACAGGATTAAATATATTAAGATTAACCATACCGGCGAGCCTGCCATTCCAAGAAATATCGGTATAAGGGAAGCTGCGGGAGAATTTATTGCCTTCCTCGATCATGATGATATATGGGTTAAAAATAAATTAGAACAGCAGATTAAATATTTTAAAAAATTTCCCGACGCGGTCTTTATTTATTCTGCCAGCGTTTCATTTGGAGATGTAAATATTTTTTCTCCTCTATATGAAGTTTTACCTTTGATTTTTAGAGCTGCGAAATCAAAAGATGATCTTATAAAGATTGGGAATACTATTACATGCTCTTCAGTAATTGTTAAAGCAAAATATTTAAAAATGACAGGTGGATTTGATGAAGATCCAAAGTTAAGAGGAATTGATGATTATGACTTATGGATAAGGCTAAGCGAACAAGGAAATTTTTATTTTGTCCCGCGTATTCATGTTAAATATAGAATTCACAGCTTTCAGGCTTCAGGCAGCTGGGAAAAAAGGAATACACGGCTTAAAAATCTTGCTGCAAAACGGAGCTTAAATTTACCTATGTATAAAATGCACAGACATAAACCCATCTTAAAGTTTGTGAGAAGTCTCCTGCATTATGCTAATTATGTCTTATATAATATTTTAACAATCAAGAAGCAAATATAGCTTAAAATGATTGTACCGGTAAAAAATAAAATATACAAGTTCTTCAATCTGTTATAGTTCATTCGTATAATATATAAAGATAATAAAATTGATGATTTTTCAACGGATAATACGGCAAGGGAAATTTTATTGCTTGTTTTACGTCCTTGCAGAAATATTATCTCTATTTGAACGTTAATAATTTCCCGGGATGAATAACGGTAATAAAAAAATAATCGTTTTAATGATAACAGTTCGCGCCGATTTTGGAGGCGGTCCTGAACAAATATATAAATTGCTGAAGGAATTGCATGAGCAAATTGATTTTTATGTTGCTTGCCCTAATGAATATCCTTACTGGCAGAGATACTCGGATTTAATTGATGAAAGTAAGTTGATAGAAATTCCTCACAGGAAATTTAAATTGTTTTCTCTTTTTAATTTAATAAGATTTATCAGGAAAAATAAAATTGATTTAATACACTCTCACGGCAAAGGAGCCGGTGTTTACGGCAGGTTAGCAGCCGCATTATCGTTAGTTCAGTGCATACATACTTTCCATGGTATTCATACCGGTAATTACAACAGTTTAGAAAAATATTTATATATCTCTTTTGAAAGATTCCTTGCATTGTTCACAAAAAAAATTATTGCCGTTTCTAAAAGTGAATATATTCTTATTAGAGAATATAAGATATCTCCTCCAGGAAAAATTTCAATTATTGAAAATGCTGTTGAGATGCCCTCAAGTATTGTAACTTATAGCAGTTCAAAATTAAGCAGGAAAAAGGTCATATCAATTTCGCGCTTCGATTACGCAAAAAATACGGGGTTATTAATAGGCGTAATGGAGGAATTAAAAAAAAGAAACAGAATAAATGAGTTTGAATTTATTCTTTTGGGAAGCGGTCCTGAAGAAGAAAAGATTAAATCATTAGTTAAATCAAAGCAATTGGAAAATTTTGTTACTTTTATTGGATTTACTTCAAATGTTGGAGATTATTTAATAAAATCATTTTGTTATATTTCTACATCACGCTGGGAAGGAATGCCGCTTAGTGTGCTGGAAGCAATGTCTTACGGAATACCCGTAATTGCAACCGATGTAAACGGTAATAAAGACTTAATCGAATCTGGGATGACAGGTTATTTATATGATATAAATTTCCCGGCACAGGCAGCCGAATATTTGATAAGGCTGGATGAAGATATGGAACTATGGAAAAACATATCTAATGCTGCCAGGTTAAAGGTAGAAAGATATTTTACTGTTGCTCAAATGGCTGAAAATACAAAATATCTCTATTTTGAAATTCATGCGCAGGAAGGAAAAGGAAGTTTAAATTGAAAATTGCAATTGTACATGATTGGCTTGTCGTTTATGCCGGTTCAGAAAGATGCGTTGAATCTTTTACAAATATCTGGCCGGACGCTGATGTTTATACCCTGGTCAATTTTTTAACTCCGGAAGAACAAAGGATAATTGTAAAAGATAAAGTACCGGTAACATCATTTCTTCAAAATTGGCGTTCTGTCAGAAAAAACCACAGGAAATTTTTAATGTTGTTTCCCTATGCAATTGAGCAATTTGATTTAACAAAATATGATTTAATAATTTCAAGCTCTCATGCAGTTGCCAAAGGGGTTCTGACAAATTCGAATCAACTGCATATAAATTATTGTCATACACCTATAAGATATGCCTGGGATTTAACACATCAGTACTTAAATGAAAGCGGTTTATCGGCAGGAATAAAAGGCACGATAGCGAAATCGATTCTGCATTATATAAGAATGTGGGATGTCAGCGCTTCCAATAGAGTTGATTATTTTGTGGCGAATTCAAATTATATTGCAGGCAGGATAAAGAAAATTTATAGACGCGAAGCCGAGGTCATTTATCCGCCAGTTGATACAAAATATTTCCCTTTACAAACACAAAAAGAAAATTTTTATTTAGCGGCTTCCCGTTTTGTTCCTTATAAAAGAATTGATTTGATAGTGGAAGCATTTTCAAAGATGCCGGATAAACGGCTGATAATTATCGGTGAGGGGCCGGATGAAGACAAAATCAAATCCAAAGCTTCCGTAAATATTGAATTTCTTGGTTATCAATCACGTGAAAAGCTAAGAGAATTTATGCAAAAAGCTAAAGCATTTATATTTGCTGCAGATGAAGACTTTGGAATAATGATAATTGAGGCTCTGGCGTGCGGTACTCCGGTCATCGCTTTAAATAAAGGCGGAGGCCGAGAGACTATCATTGATAATAAAACGGGTATACATTTTAATGAACAAAGCGCCTATTCTATTAAAGAGGCAGTAGAAAAATTCGAAAAATGCCGGGATAATTTTAATCCCGAATTATTAAATGAATATGCAAAACAGTTCGATAGAAAAGTATTCGAAGAAAAGATTAAATCTTTTGTAAATGCAAAATGTAATGAATTCTTTAATAAATAATATATTGCTTTAATTCTTAATGTTAACCGGTAAAAAATCCACATATTATTTAAGATTGTTTTTAGATTTAGCCATCTTAAATCTTTCTTTTATTTTCTCGGCAGTAGTTGCACAGTCGTTCAGAATTCTACTTCAAAGAAATCATATGTTCATTTTGATGACAGGGTTAAATTTCGTCTGGTATTTCTTTTCAAATGTCATTAATTTCTATGAAGATTTCAATACAAGAAATTTTTCATATCAATTTATCAAGATTATCAAGAGTGTAATTGTTCAGATAATAGCCACCATTCTATTTATCTTTATTGTAAAAGAAGATTTATTCACAAGAAATTTTATTGCTATCTATTCTGTTTTGCTGATAGTATTAGTTAGTATACGGACTCAGTTAGTTAAGTATTTACTTTCCAAAATCAGAGAAAGCAGCAAGAATGTAAGGAATGTTCTTGTTATAGGCGCCGGTGAGCTTGGAAAAAACTTTTATGAAATGGTTAATAGCCATATTGATTTCGGTTATAATTTTATTGGCTTTCTCGATGATAATATTGAGTCAGATGTAAAAAATGTTCTTGGAAGGTTGAGTGATCTTGATAAGACTATTAATGAATTGAATGTTGAAGAAGTAGTTATAGCTCTCCCAATGTATGCTTCAAATGTGTTAGAGCAGCTTATCAGAACATGCAATAAGCGCGCAGTCAGGGTTCATATTATACCCGATTACTTTCAATTTCTTTCGAAAAAATTTCAAATTAGTATGATGGGAGATTTTCCTATTATTACGGTGAGAAGCGAACCTTTGGCTGAATTCCACTGGAGACTTGTAAAGCGTACAATAGATATTGTATTTTCATTTGTTGTAAACCTCTTTCTCCTCTCATGTCTCATCCCAATTATATATCTGGTAAATAAAATATTCTCACCGGGTCCTGTATTCTTTATCCAGGATAGAATCGGGGCAAAAAATAAAACATTTAGATGCAATAAATTTCGTACAATGTATTCCGGTAATAACAGTATTAGTAAATATCAACCTACTATTGAAGATGACCCGAGAATAACGCGAATTGGAAAGTTTTTAAGAAAATCAAATTTGGATGAACTTCCACAATTCCTTAATGTTTTAAAAGGCGAAATGTCTATAGTCGGTCCAAGGCCCCATGCAATTGCATATAATGAAATATATAAGGAAATGGTTGATGAGATAAAGATCAGAGGCTGGGTTAAACCGGGTATTACCGGTTGGGCGCAAATTCATGGATTTCGAGGCGACGTTTCTGATTATGATGAAAATAAAAAACGTACCATAAAAAGGATTGAGTATGATTTATGGTATATAGAAAATTGGTCAATTTGGCTGGATATTCAAATTATATTAATCACAGTTTGGCAGATGATAAAGGGAAGCGCAAATGGTATCTAATAATTTCGTCTTTTTTTCCGATAATATATTTCATAGTCCCGAAGCTTTTAGGATTAAACGCTTGACATTATACCCAACCCGAACTAATTTAACCGAATAGTTGCAGTAAATTTTATAGCAGGCTGTCATCATGTTAAAAAATAAAAAAGTAACAATATTTTTCGGCTTTTTCCTCATAATTTTAGTTATGGTTTTTAATGAAAGCTGTAAACAGGCGGATGAGGTTGTAAGTTCAAGTTCAACTTCCGGCGGCGGAAACAGCCAGACCACTATGAAAAGTGTAGTTAGCGGACTTGTAATCAGCAATTTAACAGGTATTGCAATTGACAGCGCACTTGTTCAAATTATTGGAACATCAATTAACATTTCTTTACTTACAGATTCTAAAGGCAAATTTTCAGATACAGTTGAGACATCCTCAAACATTAATTTAGCAATATATGTTTCAAAATCCGGTTATGCGCAGGACACAACGAATATTTATGTTACTGCCGGAGTAGATTACCCTGTACCTGCAATAAAGTTAATTCCTTCCAACTCTACAGGTACAAAACCATCTGGCAACCCTGTAAGTATTTATTTGTATTCTCAATCATCTACAAGCATTGGAGTTCAGGGAAGCGGTTCCCTTGCGACAGCTACTATTACGTTTGTTGCGGTTGATTCATCAGGATCGCCAATTGATTTGGATCATTCTGTAAATGTTAATTTTTCGTTTGGCGCAAGACCAAATGGGGGAGAAGTATTAAGTCCTAGTACTGTAACAACAAATGATTCGGGGTTAGCATCTGTTAATATTACGAGTGGAACAAGAGCAGGGGCAGTTCAAATTTATGCCGCTCTTGTCTTGAACGGTTCCAAAATATATTCCATGCCTGTTGCAATTTCAATTTTTGGCGGTCTTCCCGATTTAAATCATTTTAGCGTTGCACCTGCGCAGGTTAATTTTCCCGGGTATAATATATATGGCTTAACTGATGCCATAAGCGCTTATGTGGGTGATAAATATGGGAATCCTGCCCGGCCGAATACTTCGGTTTATTTTACTTCCAACGGCGGCATTATAGGGGGGTCAGCTAATACAAATAGTCAGGGGATTGGTACAGTATCATTATTATCGGCTGCCCCACAACCTTCCGATCCAACCTTAGGTCCCGGTTTTGCTACTATTACAGCTTCAACAGCAGATGAAAACCTGAATACTATAAGTACTAATACTATAGTTCTTTTTTCAGGATATCCAACTATAACGGTATCTCCGACAGCTGTTAACATTCCTAATGATAGCTCGGAAATCTTCAATTATACTGTTTGCGATCAGAATCAAAATCCTCTTGCCAGCGGGACTTCCATATCAGTCTCTCTTACTGCTCCTNNCCATATCAGTTTCTCTTAACGGTCCCAATGTTGCCTCTCAGGGTGATGTGGCAATAAATTTGCCGGATACGCAAAGCAAGACCTGGACTCATTTCAGCTTTTTAGTATATGATACTGATGATACAACAAATGTTCAAGAACCCATTACAATAGTAATTTTAGTAACGGGGCCAAATGGTTCGGCAAAAGAAACAATATCCGGTTATAGTCATTAGTATTTTAAGATTAAAAAAGCCGTCAGCGGGAAAATTGAAATGCTTAAAGATGAAGATATGGTTAATTTTAGAGGGTATAATATGAACGGCAGTGCAAAAATTTCCGTAATTGCGTTAAGAAAGTTAACAAAAGCATTAAACAAACTATTTGACAAAATGTCCGAATTTAAAAATGATATTTTAAACCTATTGGTGCCTGCAGGTGAACTTTTAAATATGGCTGAAATAGAATTCCCCGGTTATATCAGTTTCATCGGACCGGGTTTTGATGAGTAATATCAACACACTGAATTCCGATATTTATTATTATAAAACTTATAAGTATATTAAACAAAAATAATTTTAATTTCTTAATATTTTCTAATTTATTGGAACCACAATATGGCATCGGATTTATTAGCGCATGCAGAAATTCCTTCTACCGATCTCG
>PLNZ01000242.1 GCA_003142915.1 Ignavibacteriales bacterium
TTTAATGGGCATCTAATGATGCCCATTTTTATTATAACCCTTTCAATTCGATAATTTGTGACATTTATCGACAGTCTTATCTAATATTTCTCTTTGGCTTATTTATCCTTATTCCTGCTTTAAATTACATAATAGTTTTTTTTGATTTTGTAAATTATATATTCTAATTTATTTTTAATATTCTTTTTTAACCATGATTCCAATCAGTTTTTGCATCGGTAACTGAGATGGATAAGGGATATAAGTTTAATGAAAAATTCAACACCTGCGGAAACAACTGAATTTGAAGATTTTAAAAAAGTATGTTCTATTGATAGCTTAAAAGAATACAAAGGGAAAAGATTTTTCATCGATGATATTGAAGTTGCAGTATTCAAGATAGATGGAGAAGTATATGCTTTAAGTAATATTTGCCCTCACCAGCATACAGCATTGATATATGATGGATTTATTGAGGACGGATGCGTAGTTTGTCCTGCTCATGGGTGGATGTTTAATCTAAAGACAGGCAGAATGCCGGCGGATAGTAAGGGTCTGGATTCTTATCCTGCGAAAGTAATTGATGGAAATGTATTTATTAAAGTGATTAAGAAAGAATTGAATTGGTAAATTTGACCTATTCCAAATTAAAACATTTAGTGTATAAATGAATATTACGAACGATATAGTGATTCAAAAGGCTAAGGAGGTTGGCTTTGATCTTATCGGCTTTGCAAATGCTGATGAATTAAGAGATCAGATTTTAAACCTGGGAAAATGGCTGTCGAAAGGTTTTCATGCAGAGATGATATATATGGGGGAAAATATTTTAAAGAGAAAAGATGTTAAAAGCATTTTACCCCATGCCAGGAGTGTTATTTCGTTAGCAATAAATTATTATACTGATAAAAAATATTCCGGCAAAAAAGGATTCGGAAAAGTTTCCAGATACGCATGGGGTGTCGATTACCATTTAATAGTTTGGGACATGTTATCTTTGCTTGAGAATGAACTAAAAATAATTGATCCTGTATTTGAATCAAAATCCTATGTCGATACCGGACCTTTACTTGATAAAGCATGGGCAGCTAAATCAGGAATTGGCTGGCAGGGAAAACATTCTAATGTAATTAACAAACATTATGGAAGCTGGATTTTTCTTGCTACTATAATTACTAATTATGAGTTTGAATACTCTAATCCCATACCGGATTTTTGCGGAACATGTACTGCTTGCATAGAGGCTTGCCCTACCAAAGCTATTGTGGATGAATATGTTGTTGATGCAAATAAGTGCATTTCCTATCTTACAATTGAAAACAAAAATGAAATCCCGTCAGAATTTAAAGATAAATTTGAAAACTGGATTTTCGGCTGCGATATTTGTCAGGACGTGTGTCCCTGGAATGTGAAATTTTCTGAAGCGACAAAGAGCAAAGAATTCTATCCTGTAAATGGTAACAATGAAATTGCTTTGGATGAAGTAATGAATATGAGTGAGGAAGAATTCAAAGACAGGTTTAAAAGGAGTCCGGTAAAACGTACAAAACTGAAAGGTTTAAAACGTAATGCTGAATTTTTGCTTAACGCCGAAAATTTGTGATATATTAAGGAGTATCCTTCATTAATATTTTATTGTGAATCTTTGAAATAAAAAATGAATCAAATGATTATAAAATAGATTAATTTGGGAAGTTTTATAATTGATTATTTTGCAGGATTAATGAGCTTTAAATGAAAAACTATTTTGAAAAATGGAGAAAATATGTTCGCTGAAAATCATCATAAAGTAATTATAATTGGATCAGGGCCAGCTGGTTTTACCGCAGCGCTATACACAGGAAGGGCAAACCTTCACCCTGTTATTTTTGAAGGAATGCAGCCGGGTGGGCAGTTGACAATTACAACTGAAGTCGAAAATTACCCCGGATTTGAAGCCGGAATAATGGGACCCGAGTTGATGGAAATTATGCGGAAGCAGGCTCACAGGTTTGGGGCTAAGTCGATCTATAAAGAAGTAACGGAAATCAATTTTTCCAACCGGCCTTTTGTTGTAAAAACTTATGATGAAGTTCATACAACCGATGTGGTTATAGTTTCCACAGGTGCGTCAGCCAGGCTTTTAGGTATTGAATCCGAGACTAAGTTTATGGGTCATGGAGTATCTGCATGTGCAACTTGCGACGGTTTCTTCTTTAAAAATCAAAAAATATTAGTTATTGGCGGTGGCGATACCGCCATGGAAGAAGCTAATTATCTTACAAAATTTGCATCCGGGGTAACTATCGTCCACAGAAGAGATGAATTTCGTGCTTCTAAAATTATGCTGGACAGGGTAAGGAAAAATCCCAGGATTAAGTTTCTGACAAACAAAAAAGTAAAAGAAATACTTGGAAAAGATGAAAACGGAAGAAAGACTATGACAGGCGCAATCCTTGAGGATACAAAAAATCAATCAATCACGAAAGTTGATGTGGACGGTTTATTTGTGGCAATCGGTCATAAACCTAATACTGACTTGTTTAAGGGGGTATTAGATATGGACGAAACCGGTTATTTAATTGTTAAACCCGGCTCAACTTGTACAAATATTCCCGGTGTATTTGCAGCGGGGGATGTTGCCGATAAAACTTACAGACAGGCAGTTTCAGCCGCCGGAACGGGTTGCATGGCGGCTATCGATGCGGAAAGATGGCTGGAAGCCCAGGAATAAAAATTTGAGGCTGTCTAAAATGCTTAAATGCTAAAGTTGATAAAGGATATATAAGCACGCTTTTTAGACAGCCTCATTTCATTTACGTATCTTTTTTTGATTCTAATTTCCTGCCAACAATGTTGGCTATAACAAAGCCAATACCTGTAAATGTGAAAAGTGCAAACGGTACCCAATAGTCTTTATTATAGTAATCCTGTAGTGCCATACCTAATCCCAGGCCAATACCAAATGCGATAGCTATAATTCCAACCTTCATAAGAGCATTTGGGTCTCTTTTATGTTCAAGGAATTCTTTAATTGACTGCGCATCGAGTCCTTTGTCTACAAGGGTCTGTCTTACCCTATAGTTAAAGTAACCTGAAGACACTGCTATTAACCCTATTACTAAAAAAAGTATTATAGGCACAAATACTCCAATTACTGCAGGGTTCATTTTAATTCTCCTTTCAGTTTATATCTGCTTGTTATGACTAAACTTTCTTATCAAAGGTAACAACTCCATTACTTATTATATTTGAAAGAAAATCTATTCTCATTCTTATTCGTTAGACAAAGATGTTTCATAATAGGTTACAGTAGAAATAAGTGATTGCTTTTAGTTTCGCTTGTCCATATCTTAAATCTTTGGAATTTAATTGTACTATACCACCCGTATACTCTAATATATTGTAACCTTTTAACAGGCGAGGAAGTCTTAATAACTAAGATGAAGAACCTTACTGATATAGAAATAATTGAGTCTGTAAAAAAAGGTAATCATTCCGATTATGCTTTGCTTATTGACAAATATAAGAATAAAGCGTTTTCTCTTCTTGTCAGGATGCTGAAAAATGAAATGGAATCGGAAGAAGTTCTTCAGGATTGTTTTTTGAAAGCCTTCAAATCTCTGGGCAATTTCAGGCGGGAATCAAAATTTTCAACCTGGTTTTATCGAATAGTTTATAATACGGCATTAACAAGGCTTTCCGCTAAGAAAAGAAAAATTGAAACTGAAATGTCCTCATTGGATGATCATCTTGAAATTAAAAGCGAATATGATTATAGGGAGGTAGAACAAAAAGATGTCTCAAAATATATTCATAAATTAATTGAACAGCTTCCCTCAAAATATGCTTCTGTAATTAATATGTATTATCTTGACAATATGAGCTGCGAAGAAATAAGCGAAGCTATGGAGACATCGCTTGCTAACATTAAGGTTATGCTTCATCGTTCCAGGAATGCTTTAAAAGATCAGCTTATTAAAAATAATTATGCTGAGGAATTATTATGATTGAACTTAGTGATGAAATATTAAATAATTATATTGATGGTGAACTTGATCAATATAAATTAAGTGAAGTGCGCGAACAGCTTAAAAACTCTGAGTCAGACAGGTTAAGATTGGCTATGCTGCAAAGAGTTCACAGAGAGCTTGGTAAGCTTGAATCGTTTGAAGTATCGGGTAATTTTACTTCTATAATAATGTCTAAATTGCAAAAGAAATCTAAGGTCGTTCGTAAGGATAGATTTTTTATGTTTTCTATTTCTTCGATATTCTTTATTATCTTTTTAGCTGTTATGGGCTATTTATTTATAATGAGCTTCAATAATGCCGGAGGTTCTACGCAAAATGTCCCGGATATAAATAATTACTTCAGCATTATAACTAATGTTTCATCTTCAGTAAAAGGGCTAATGACACCGAAGAATATTTCAATAATCGGCTCAATTCTATCTTTCTGCATTATAATTACCGGGTATTTATTTTTTGAAAACCAGCGTCAGGCGAAAAGAAATTTAAGTAAACTCCCTTGATTACTTCTTAGCCCTTCCATAATAAATATTTAAAGACGGTTATCATTTGATAACCGTTTTTGTTTTAAATTGTATTACAGGTAATTATTTTTCCGGAGGATTAAGCTATTTAAACAAATCATCATATTAATCCTTCCTATTTGAAATAAGGTTTTATTATCAATATGGCAAATACAAAAGCAGGTTACGTAACAATACTTGGAAAACCCAATGCAGGTAAATCAACTTTAATGAATGCTTTGCTTGGACAAAAAATTTCTATTACTACCCCAAAACCACAAACTACAAGGAAAAGAATTCTTGGTATACTTTCAGATGAAAACTACCAAATAGTATTTTTAGATACTCCCGGTATTCTGGAGCCGGCTTATTTGCTGCAGGAAAAAATGGTTGACGAAATAGATTTGTCGGTTCATGATGCGGATATAATTATTTTGATGATTGATATTGAATCCGATCCTCAAGGAGAAACGACGATGAAAGATGAATTAGTAGCTAAACTGATGGAGCGGAATAAGAAACCTAAAATATTGATTCTGAATAAAGCCGATCTTTCAACGCAGGAGCATATGAAGAGTGTGATTAAAAAGTTTGAAGAAAGTAAGAACTTTACCGGAATAATACCTGTTTCTGCTTCGATAGGATATAATATCAACTCCGTATTAAATGCAATAATTGAAAACCTTCCGGAAAGTCCGAAATTTTATCCTGATGATATAGTATCCGATGAGAGCGAAAGATTTTTTGTAAGCGAAATAATTCGCGAAAAGTTATTTGAGCTTTACATGGAGGAAGTTCCTTATAGCTGTGAAGTGCTTATTGTAGATTTTAAAGAACGGGAGGATAAAAAAGATTTTATCCAGGCTGAAATTGTAGTCGAAAAGGAGAGCCAAAAGGGAATTATTATCGGAAAACAGGGAACTGCAATAAAAAACCTGGGGCAAATATCCCGTAAATCCATCGAAGAATTTTTACAGCATGATGTTTATCTTGATTTAAGAGTTAAAGTAAGAAGCAAATGGAGATCGGATGAAAAAATGCTAAAATCATTTGGCTATATCAGAGATAAAGAATAAGTAAAAGAACCATTACCAAATGAAAAAATATTCTGCCGAATCCATTCTTCTCATTATTACTTTAATCTGGGGTGCAACATTTGCAATTATTAAACTTGCTCTTGTAAATGTCTCCCCTATGGTTTTTATCTCAATCAGGTTTTCATTTGCAGCAATATTACTGCTCCCTTTCTTTTTAAAAAAATCCAAAAACATTTCACGGTCGGCTGTATTAAGCGGGCTGCTTTTGGGTGTAATGTATTTTTTAGGCTTTTCAACACAAACCATCGGTTTAAACTATACTACTGCAACTAAATCGGGGTTTATTACAGGCACGTGTGTTCTTTTCACTCCAATATTCCAATATTTGTTTGAAAAGAAAAAGCCTGGTAAAGGTAACTTAATTGGTGTATTCTTTGTGCTAACAGGATTGATAGTGTTATCAAGCAAAGGTAATTCTATCCTCGATATTTTCCATGAACTGGGAAGCGGTTTTAATATCGGGGATTTTTTTACGCTTCTTTGCGCCGTATTTTTCGCAATGTATATTGTATATCTTGATATCATTAGTAAGAAGTATGATTATTTACTACTGGTTTTTCTGCAAATTAGTATTACCGCTGTCATGGGAATTATTTCAGTAATAATCCTTTCTGTATCTGGCTTGGAAAACATCAAATTTATGTTTAGCGGAAGCCTGATTTTTGCTTTTTTATATACTTCAATATTAGCAACAGTATTAACTACAACATTTCAGACAAAATATCAAAAAATTGTTACGCCTACCAAAGCAGGAATTATTTTTTCCTTCGAACCTGTTTTTTCTGCCGTAATTGCTTATTATTTTATTCATGAGAAAATTTCACGCTTTAGCTTTATAGGGGGGATACTTATATTTACAGGATTGTTGGTCTCTGAATTGTTCGATAAATTTATAAAGAGTAATGAGTGATAATCTTAAAAGAGCAGAAATCATTGCCGGCGGACGGGTTCAAGGCGTCGGTTTTAGATATTTTGTCCTTAGAAAAGCACAAGGTCTTAGACTTCTTGGCTATGTGGAGAACTTATATTCCGGGGAAGTGCTTACAGTAGTTGAAGGTGATAAAGCGATGATTGAGGAGTTATTCAAGGAAATAAAGATTGGGCATTCGTATGCTCATGTATCAAAGTGTACAATTGTTTGGCATGATTATAAAAGCGAATTTAAAAATTTTGAGGTAAGATTTTGAATACTGAATTTAGAACCGGTATTGGACTCGATGTCCATGCTTTTGCTGATGGCAGGAAATTAATCATCGGCGGAGTAGAAATACCTAATGGAAAAGGGCTGCTTGGTCATTCAGATGCTGATGTGCTTATTCATGCAATATGTGATGCCTTGCTCGGTTCTCTTGCCCTTGGTGATATTGGTCTGCATTTCCCCGATAAGGATGCACAATTTAAAAATGCCGACAGCAGAGTCCTTCTAAAAAAGGTTTATGAATTAATTAAAAAAGAAGGGTATGTTTTAGGAAACGTCGATGCGGTTATCGCAATGCAGGTGCCAAAAATTTCACCGTTTGTTTCCGAAATGAGAAAAAGAATAGCCGAAGATTTAAACTCTGATATAAATCAGATTTCGATAAAAGCGACAACTACTGAAAAACTTGGATTTGTCGGAAGGGAAGAGGGAGTTTCTGCATTTGCAACCGTATTGATTATTAAAAATAAATAAGATGATTGAACATCTCCTTGAATCTATCTCCTCACTAAGCCCCTTCTGGATTTATATTGTTCTCTTCTTTTTTTCTTTTTTTGAGAATATATTTCCGCCCTCACCAGCCGACTTTGTTACCTTAATCGGTGGCTCTTTAATAGTTTCCAAATCAATCGATTATTTACCTACGCTGCTTGTTACTACTTTTGGAAGCGCTGCGGGTTTTATGGTAATATTTTTTATCGGCTCACAACTTGATAAAAAAGTCGTTCGAACTGGTAAGATTAAATTTATTTCAGTTGATGCGCTTTTCAAAGTTGAAAATTTATTTTTGAAATACGGCTATTTTATAATTCTTGCAAATAGA
>PLNZ01000070.1 GCA_003142915.1 Ignavibacteriales bacterium
AAGCCATATTTCAAAGAAGCAATGGACGGCCTCGATTTGGCTAAAGGCAAAGGCTACATATTTACCGTGAATGATACTTCTTATAAAAACTTTAATTACGGCCTGCCTCCTGTAAGGCCATCGTTTATTTATCCTATTGATAAGTACTACGGTATTATAAAGAGAAATCATTCCGATAATGAAACGAGGCTGAAGCTGCTTAAAGCATTAATCGAAGTTGAAAGGTATGAAGAAGCACGCCAGCAGGTTATTGCTCTTGAAAATGCAAAGTATGATTCTCTTGAAGTTGGCCCGATTTCTACCCGATTGGATTCTATAAGTACAGCACTTTATCAAGCTAAAATCAATGAACTGATGGCTAAATTCAGCCATGATTCGACGGATAAAAACACGGTTCTTAATTTAGGTATATATTACTTTCGGATGGAGAATTATGATTCTGCGCTGGTTGTTTATACAATCTACCTTAATAAATACCCCGAAGATGAAGAAGTCCTTTTTGCTTATGCACAGGCTGAGGCAAGCAACAGGGATTATAACAGAGCGCTTGAAAAAGTGGATATTCTGCTTAAGATGCAGCCTAATAGTCTTAAGTATAAACTTTTCTCAGGTCAATTAAATGTATGGCTTGGTCAGAATATAGACACTGCAAAAGTTCTTCTGGAAGATGTATTACGGCAGGATCCGGATAATTTGGGAGCTTTAATTGCATATAGTTCTTTGAACATGAGGCAGAATAATTTTGCTGTTGCTCAAGATTATATTGAAAAAGTTAGAGCTCTTAGTCCTGACAGCCCTGATCTGAAAACGTTAGAGACCACACTCGAAACCCAAAAGCTAAGGTATCAGCAGGAACAAAACTTTGCAATTCTTCAGGAGGGAAGAAGACTTTGGGGCGACGGTCAGTGTAGCGATGCAGTAGCTAAATACGACGAATATATGTCTAAGTCCGAGTCAAATATCTTAGTCGAGAAAGAATATGCTGACGTAAATGTATGCGCTCATAACTATCAAAAAGCGATTGATATATACAATAGTATTCTGAGCCAGGGCTATGATTACAACACCGATTTAAGCAAAGCGGAAGCTTATTTTGCAATGGGTGATTCGGTCAATTCGCTTCAGGCTTTTCAGGTTTTGAAAAGCTCGCATACCGATGATTTTAATGTGAATTTATATCTCGGCGATTCTTATTTAAAAATGCACGAATATAAAAAAGCCCGCTACGTTTATGAGAACATGGAAGATAGTTTGAAACTTGATTCCACTCAGACGGCGATGGTTCAAATGAGGTACAAATGGCTGCCGGTTACCGGGTTCAAAAGCTTTTTTAATTCATTTCCCACTTATGCTTTAATTACTCCCCGTGCATCTTTTTATGCGGATAATATTGGAACAAGAAGTTATACAGAGGGTCTAAGACTTGACCTTGGCGTTACTTCATTCCTTACCGTTGGTGTTGAGGGGTTCAGGACAGACTTATCATCCAATTCCCTTCAGGTTATTTCAAATACGTTCAAGTGGGACTTTACTATGCGGTTGGCAGAAAGAATAATATTTGGGTTAGACTTCGGCGATAATTATTATAATTATTCTTATACCGCTAATTTTACTCAGCCGATAGTCGAGATTTTCCTGCGTACGGAAGACCCTAACCATTATTTGGCATACGGCGATTATTTAAGGACGGATGCTTCACAGGTAATTCCCTCTGCTTACACTATCATTTACAGGCTTACTGCCGACCTTACAAAAGCAGGCGGATATTACCAGTTTAATTCCGGGCTTAAATTTTCCGTTGACGGTACATATCTAAGCTTTTCAGATGGCAACACAGGATATAATTTAGCGTTAAAGCTGGGCAAATATTTTTATCCGGATTTCATGCTTGGTTTTGAGTATTATACAGCCGCATTCAATCATACAACACTGAATTATTTTTCACCTACAAGTTATTCTACCGATAATATTTTCGCTGATTGGGATATTATAAAAGATACTACCATAACGGTAACAATAGGCGGACTTTTAGGATTCGTTTCCAACAGTTCCTATATATTGCGTCAGGGTTATGCTTCAGCAATGTGGAGAGTGTTCGACAAGTTGACCTTAACCGGCATAATAGCAGGCGGCAGCAGCTTCCTAAACGTCACCGGGTATAGTTCATTCTCAGGATACTTTGCCGCCTACTGGACATTATAAAAAAAATTTGAATTTACCTCAAATAAATAAGTTAGTGAAACTCTCCTTTTTGTAATTAACCTAATTGAGCAAATCCGAAATTTTAGAAATAAATTCATTTGCAAACGGGCAGGTCTTGCTTTTAAAATACTAATGCACTAACTATTTCCTTATTTGTCCGGTGTTATTAAATTGTTATATTATAATGTATGCTTGGCGTCTTTTGTATGAAGTAAGCCGGATTTTTTATTTTCAAAAACAAACGGAAAAGTCTGTTTACGTCGTTTTATTCTAAAAAGTTGTATATGTTTTAATTTGATACATGGTGGTGGAAAGTCTTAATCTGTGACAAAAAAGATTATTATAATACCCTAATCTTGTACTTAGATTAATGTTTTATATGGCATTATAATTGTTCAATCCTTCTAAAATTAGTGAATTAATGTATTATGGAAGCAAAACAGGAAATAAAAAGGTCGACGATAGTTTTTGAAGACCACGAGCACTTTGAACCGACTGAGGATAAGGGGAAAAAGTATTTTAAAAGAATGATTATTCTTGGTGTAATTTCTCTTTTTTTAATTTTAGTTATCGTTTATACTCTTCCTAAAACGGTTTTGAATATAAAATCCCTGCTTGAATATGCAACAATTGTTGCGCTGGTTATTTTCCTGTTCATTTTACTTATCAGATACTTTTCAATTCTTTTATTGGCGTATCTATACATAAATGAATATACTTACTCATCTCCCGCCGGCGGTTACTTTCCATTTGTTTCTATCCTTGTACCGGTATATAATGAAGACAAAGTTATTACTGATTCCGTAAAATCTTTACTGGAGTTGAATTACCCGAATTATGAAATTATAATAATTAATGACGGTTCTACGGATAAAACAAAGCAGGTAGCAGAAACTCTTGTAGGATACAAAAAAGGAAAGGTATCCGAGGTAAAAATATCCCTTATAAATAAACCGAACGGCGGCAAAGCAAAAGCTCTTAATACCGGTGTAAAATATTCCAAAGCAGAAATTGTACTGTGTATGGACGGCGATTCACAACTCTCCCCGGATTGTGTTAAGCTTGCAGTCCGGCATTTTGCCAATATGGAAATAGGTGCAGTTGCAGGTAACGTTAAAGTTTTAAACAGAGGAAAATTATTTACAGATCTTCAGGCGCTGGAATATATTGAAGGTTTGAATATGGCAAGAAGCGCCCAGAGTTTTGTTCGTCTTGTGAACATTATCCCGGGACCTATCGGGTTGTTTAGGAAAAAAGCTATTGAAGAAGCAGGATATTATTCAAGCGATACTTTTGCGGAAGATGCAGATCTTACGTTAAAAATTCTTGCCAACGGCTGGAAGATTTATTATGAACCGAATTCAATTTCATTTACGGAAGCTCCGGTCAAGCTTCAGCAGTTATTAAAGCAAAGATATAGATGGACGCGCGGTATTATCCAGTCAATAAAAAAACATAGAAAGTTAATGGCTAACCCCAGCATAAATTTTGGGAATACATTTATTTTATGGTCTATGTTCTATGAAGCGCTTATTTGGCCGGCTATGAATATTGCAGCAAACCTGTTCTTCATAATAGCCGCTTTTGCATTCGGGTTTTCATCATTAATCTTTTTCTGGTGGGCTGGCTTGGCGCTGCTTGATTTGGTTACGGCATTGTACTGCGTAGCCGCAGAAAAAGAAGAGTTTAGACTGGTAAGTTATTCAATTATCTACCGGATGTTTTTTATCCTTATAATTGATATTTGTAAGTTAATGTCTACCATTGAAGAACTGCTCGGCATAAAAATGACCTGGGGAAAGCTTGAGCGCGTAGGCATGTCAGAAACATAGAGTTTAATTTATTTATTTAAGAGGTTTCTTATGGAACTGATTCCTATACTATCTACAATCATTTTGGTTGCAACAATAAGCACTTTCTTATTGGCGATTGGAGCATATATACTTTACAAAGTCAGAGAAAGAAGAGGACAAATTGCAGTTGTACCGCATGAGGCTGAAATAAGAGCTGAAGTTGTTACTCCGGCAGGTGTTCCCGCTCCCCGGCAGGTAGTACAGCAAAGAGCGGCGCAGCAGCCTATATATGTAGAACGTCAGCCTGTAATAATCCAACAAGCTCCGGGTCAGTCACAACAGCGTTTAACACAAAGACCGCAGCCTTATACTGCATTCAGGCAGCAGCCTGCAGGCTCTAATGAACAGCAGCCTGGGCAGTATAATGAAGCCGGTTATATACAGCAACGCGGTTTTCAGGCTCCGCGGTACGGTACTCAACCGGAAGAAGAAAGACAGCAAAAAGATTCCAAATTTTTGAAGTACACTACCGAAGGTTATGTATCTACTAAAGAAAATAAAGAATCCGGAGCGGTAAGGTGGCGATAAGAATTAAAACTGAGGGCCGGGTTAATCAAATCCTGATTTTTTTTAGCGGAGTGATTTTCCTTATTGGCGCTATTTTAATTTATCTTTTCATCCTTAGAGGTATATACGGCAGGTTCAGCTTTGCCGAATTGCTTCCTGATTCTGATGCTCTTAAAAATTTATTATATGGAGGGAAACCAACCGTAGGAATTTTATACTCTAAATATACCGAGAACATGCTTCCCGAAGGGAGTACCTGGCTTAATGATAATATCTCTTCCTGGAAAAAATTTCTTGACAATTCCGGTTACAAATATGAAATTATTGCCGATTCTACAATAGAACTTGGACTGGAAAAAAATTACAAAATGCTCATTTTGCCTGGTTCAAGATCGCTTAGCGATAAAGAAATAATGGAATTGAAAAAATATATAAGTAACGGGGGTAGCTTTTTTGCTACCAGCGGCACTGCTTCTTATTCGCAAGACGGGAAATGGAGAGGCTGGGATTTCTTCTCAGAGGTTTTCGGGCTGAAGTTCTCTAAAGAAATTTCCAAAGATGAATTAACAAAAGTACATACTTTACGCGGCGGACTTCCTATTACTGCAAACATCCCGGCAGGGTACCCGTTAAAGGTTGCTACATGGGATCTGCCCATTTCCGTTGAAGTTTTAGACCCAAGAACAACACAGGCTAGTTTCTGGTTCAATTATCAAATACAAAACGGCTTAACAAGGGATGAGATTAAAAAGAGCGCAGGCATTGTTTATGGTACTTACGGCTCCGGAAGGTTTGTCTGGATGGGGTTTGAAATAAATTCAGTTATCGGTGTTCAGGAAGATTATATTTTCTTCGACCGCTTATTTAATAACTGTACAGACTGGCTTTCTTATAAGCCCATTATTTTTGTTAGGGATTGGCCTGCAAACTACAGCGCCGCTGCTGTTATTATGCCTAACATATCAAAAGAGGCTCAAAATATTAATAATCTTCTTCCTATACTAAGAACGGAAAGTATTCCTGCTACATTTTTTGTAGATCCTTCTCTTGCTGAAACTAACCCCGGAATTATAAGAACTATTTCTAATTACGGTGAAGTTGCATCGCTAACGGATGTAGGATATGTTACTTCAGTTACGGATACGATTAATCAGTTGAATGATTTTAATACACAGTTCGGTAAATATTCAGATGCTAAAAGCAGTATTGAAGCGCTTACAGGCTCTAAGGTTATCGGTAATGCGCCTTATTTTGGAATTTATGATCAAAATTCAATCAGGGCTTTGATTAACGCAAAATATAAATATGTATTTACGGATTCTATTACAGACAGGGCGGTTCCTAAAACAATTATTAGGGGAGACAGCCTGTTTGTTTCCATGACTAAAACTGGAAGAGACGATTACGAAGTTATAAGAGATTATGGCCTTACCGATCCGGAATTCCAATTTTACACTTACCAGGAAGATTTGGACCGTTTACTTTTCGAAGGCGGCTTATATACAATGAAACTGCATACGGAATTTCAATGCAAATCCGAATATGTGGGTGTTGTTAAAAAAGTAATTGATGATCTTAAGAGAAAAGGATACTGGATTACAACCGCAGAGCAAGTGGAAAACTGGTGGGCACGCCGTAATTATGTTGAAGTAAAAGTTAATAAGCGGGGCGATACAAGAATTGCCTTAACAATATCAAACCCGGGCACTCAGCCTATAAGCAGTCTTGTTCTTCAGCTTAATATTAGCGAGCCTGCAACTAATATTTCAATGAGCACGGAAATTATCGGTACAAAGATGGCGAAGTTTGAGTATGATAAAGCTAACCGCATAATTTATGTTTATATAAATGATTTTAGTGCGGGCGAATCCCGGACATATTATTTTGATTATTATAAGCCAAACACATGATCGTAAAGTGACGTGAGAGCTTACTTAACAGCTTCGCAAACATTATGAATACAAAGATAATTTATAAAGTAATATTAATTTCTTCGGCAGTTATTTATTTAACTGGCTGCACTGATTTGTTTACGAATCCCGGCAGTTCTTCATCAAGTGGAAAATTAAGTATTACCATTTCCAGCCCGAAATCTGCTGATTCTATCTCTTATAAGGGTACGACTATTACTTATACGATTACTAAAGATTCCGGAATACATGCTGTTGAACTTTATGTTAACGGTACAATATATCTATGGAGTGGCGTTAATTCCGACGGCACACAGCCTGCTATTCCTTTAACGTTCGATTCCACCTATATAGGCAAGCGGATAAGCTACTATTTGATTTATTATGATAACGACGGATCTTCGGCACGAAGCGATACTATGACTAATATTCTGATTACCGATATAAGTAAAATTCCTTATGTGCCGTATAACTTTGCTTTTACAATACTTTCCTCCGGTACAATTAATTTATCATGGGCAGACTCAACAAGCAGCGCTGCAACAGGTTATGAGATTTGGAGAAAGCGCGGATATTACGGTCAATTTGCAATCTATTTAGCTGCAAGTCCAGGTACTTACAATATAAATGACCCGGACGCTTTGGATACTACTGTATACTACTATGAAATACGCGGGTTAAACTTGTATGGTTTATCTGGTTTCAGCGCGGTAATAAATACTTACGGAAACGGCGCTTCACGCTCAATTGCACCTCCTCACGGGGCTTAAGGCAACTGCTTCCGCCGCCAATATGGTCTCATTAACGTGGACTGACGATATCGGAAGCGAAAATTATTTTAAAATTGAGAGAAGATATTACTATACTTCCTATACGACTGTAGGGTATGCAGTTAAAGGCGCTACACAATATGTTGACAGCGCTAACGGATTGATCGGTTCCAACACATATTATTACAGGGTTAAAGCTATTGCAGGCAGTGACTCATCATGGTCCAATGAAGTTTATGTAACAACTCCCTGGCAGTAGTTTAGGCTGAACTTTGAAATATTGCCGTTTGACGGCTATCTCTTAATGAGGTTGTCTAAAATATTTAGTGCCTTTTCACGTAGTGATTCCTTCGGGAGTGGCAGCTAAAATTTTGTTTCTTAAGAAAATTTAAAACATTTACCATAAAGACAATCATAAAAGTGATGGCTATGCAATAATAGTAAGAAGGCTCACTAAGCTTTAATAGCCATGATAATAAATAATTAGGTTTCCATTGAAGCAGGTTCATAAAATAAGCAGTGCATTTTTTGATTCTCTCGGCATTAATATTAGTGATCCGTTCATAATAATTGATCATGACGGCGAAATTATATCTTATAATAAAAGTGCTAAGAATCTTTTAGCCATAGTTGCAAATAAGAATATTTCACATCTGTTTGATGACCAAACTATTACTAAGCTTAACGATCTAATAGAGGGCGTATTTTCAAGTAATAAACCTGCTACTGAAAATATCCGTTTGCTTTTAAGAAACGGCAGTGAATTAAATGTTCGTGCGATTATTAACTCATATAAGGAGGAGAACGAACTTTTTATATTCTGTACTTTTATACCACAGGTATCAAAGCTTGAAATTGGAGAAGTAACAAAGTTAAAAATACAGACCGGTGAATTAAAAAAGATTATTTCCAGTGAATTCATTCTAAAAATTATAGATGAAATTAAGCTGTTTTACCCGTTTACAGTTATCGGTAAAGATAAAATATCCAGGAAAGTTGATGAATTGGATGAATTATTCTGGATTAAAGATTTAAAAGGATCATTTGTACTTGTAAATATTAAACTTGCATCAAATCTTGGATTGAAACCTTCCCAGATTGAAGGCAAGTCGGCACAGTCATTTTTGCCTGCATATATAGTCGAGTTTTATAATACAATTGAAAATTATATTAAGGAAACATTAAATTGCACTGTAATGCAAGGCATACCGATAGCCGGCATAAATGATCCGAATAATTACAGGGTAATAGAAATTCCGTTAAGCGATTCAGAAAGCAATGTTATTGCAGTAATCGGTATTGCACAAAAAATTGAGATGGAAGATGATGAACAGAAGATGAATATCGGTCTGTTTGATCCGTCAAATAATCTACTTAAAAATTTTCCCAAGGCTTTAGCTTTTATTGATAAAAGCGGCATAATTAAGCATGGAAGCGAAGAATTTTGTAAATTATTTATAGATGAATTTTCAGATTTAAGAAATATTCCTTATACAAAAATTTTTCCGCTTAAACTGGTCGAACAGGTACAGCAGTTCCTAAATACTGTATCCGGTTCTGAAGAATTTGAGTTATCTTTGCAAGTTGGAATAAATAAGGATTTAACTAAAAATTTAATTGTTTCATTAAATAAAATCTTCGGCAAAGAAAATGAATTTGAGGGATTTTCAATATTACTTGAAGAAATAGCTGTTGAAGATAATTTAGAAAGAATAATTAATAAAAGAGGAAGAATGTTTGAAATTCTAATTCAAAATAATCCCGAGCCTATTTTCATCTATGATACTGAAAATCTTAGGTTCATTGAGGCAAATGAAGCTGCCTTATCCCTTTACGGATACAGGAAAGATGAATTTTTACAGATGGATCTTACCGACTTGTATACACCTGAAGATATCCAGACACTCCTTGATTCATCCAACATGGCTGCAAAGGGAGGTAAATTTACCGGTCCCTATAAACATAAGAAAAAAGACGGTTCCTATATTTTTGTTGAGATAAGTAAAATAGGTTTTAAATATAAGGAAAAAGATGCGCATTTTAATATTGTAAGGGATGTAACTGCAAGGCTGGAACTTGAAAAGAAAAGTCAATTATACAGAACTGCTTTTGACAGCATAGATGATCTACTTTTTATTACGGACAATGTGGGAATTATAACTTTTGCTAATCCTGCCGTAATTAAATATTTGGGCTATTCTAAAAGTGAAATTGAAAATACATCGCTTACGGCCCATGTAAAAAATGACGATAGGGGGACGATAAATTCTTCCATCTTCCAATCGCATCTTATAGATACGGTTACGATATCCACCGAATTAAAAAATTCCGAAGGTAAATTTCTTGAAGTAGAGTTAACTGCAATATCAGTGTTAAATTATAAGAATGAAGTGGATTCTTTCAGTATAATCGGGAAACTTGTAAAAAATTCTTCGGGACAGCCTGAAGTGGAAGAAATAATTAAAGAAGTTATAGTTGAAAAACCTGTTGTGTCCGATTTGAAAGAAACTGAGCCTTTGGATCCTGAATTTTTGCCGGGTTTATTCCATGACCTTCTAACACCGATAAATGTAATACTCGGTTTTGTGCAGGAATTTACAAATGATATGAAAAACTTGACTCCTGATCAAAAAGAAGCTATGGAAATAATTACCCAGAACCGGAACAGGCTTCTTACTATAATGAATTCGGTTATTGAATACTCCAATGTTGATAAAGAAAGCACGGAATTTGTTCCTGAAGAAATAGGAATAACCGAGATTATAGATCAATTGCAAAATGATTTTAATGATATTTCCAGCGGGCGTGATGTCGAGTTTAATTACGGTAAAATATCTTCGTCGCTGAAATTTGTTTCCGATAAACAGAAGTTTCAAAATCTTGTTTCTACCCTGCTGAAGATTTCTATATTAATAAACAAAGAGAAGAAAATATATTTTTCAGCTTATCATGAGGATGATAAATCTTTTGCGATCTCTTTAAAAGATAATTATTCTCATATCTCGGAATATATGCTTGGAAATTACAAGGCAATATTTGGAAGTGAGAAAGCCGGTGCGGTGAAGAATTTGGGAATCTCTAAAATGACAATCCATCTTGCTATAACATTGCTTCGATCATTAAACGGAAAGTTTGAAGTAATAGAGCCGGGAAAGGATAAACAGGATTGCAGGTTTGTTTTTCCGCTGGAATTTTCAGGTTCGGAAGTTAAGAAACCGAAGGAGGAAACCGGTGAAGTATTACGGCAGAGTGTAGCGGCTGGTAAGGTAAGTGTACCTGAAGAAGAGATTAAGAAAGAAGAACCCGCCCCTGCAGATTTGCAGCCGGATGAAGATCATATTGCAGAAATTCCTCTGGTGGAAAAATATTATAAAAAGCCGGCGGAAAAACAAGCCGTACCTTCAGCCGGCAGCGTGCCCGGTAAGACTTTCGAAAAATTTACTCCTTCTTCGCTTTCATGCTTATACATTGAAGATCAGGTTGATTCGCAGCTCCTTTTCAAAGTCCAGATGAAGGAATTAAAGGAAATAAAATTTGCTATCAGCTTTGAGGAAGCGCTTCCTCTTTTGAATAGTTACCATTTTGATTTCTTAGTTGTTGATATAAACCTGCAGGGTGAGTATAACGGTCTGGATGCATTGCGCATTATCCATAAAATGCCGGGACTGGAGAATATCCCTGTTATTGCAGTAACTGCATATATTTTGCCGGGCGATAGGGAAAAGTTTATTGCTTCGGGATTTAATGATTTTATCTCCAAGCCGATCTTCCATGAAAAATTGATTGATGTTCTGAAGAAAATCTTTGTATCGAATGTATGAGGTTAATAAAACTAAGTGCCTTAGAGTCTTTTCACATAATTATTCCTTCGGGAGCGGCAAAAAAAACTTGAAGATACTGCTATGTAAAAGGATTATCTTCGAGTATTTACTATCTTATTTAATCATTGACAAAGTCATTTTAGCTTTTCCCATTGCCTTCACAGCATGCGGTATGTTCGGCGGAAGAATTAAAAATTGTCCTGCGGTAACAACAAAAGGTTTTCCTCCAATCGAGATTTCCATAGAACCTTCAACCAAATAAATTAGCGCTTCAAAGGGAGAGGTATGTTCCGTAAGAGATTCATCTTTGTCAAAAGCAAAAAGGGTTATATTGCCGTTCGTTTTTTTTAGCAATTGCTTGCTTACTATTGAGGAAGATTGATATTCAATTTCATTTGCTAAGTTTTTAGGTAAAACCGCATCCCTTTCAAATTTATTAGTTTCATTATCCATTATTTAACTCCGTTATATTAAAGATTATTCTTTCCTTATTGGAAGATGTAATATATATAAAACATTTAACATAGACATTACATTTAACCTTCACAGCCGTATATTTATTCTTATTCTTTTATCATTCTATCTATGAGATAATTTTGACTGCTATGACTGACAATGTTTCTCCTGTTATATTAACTGCAAAGGAATTAAGAGTACAATTCGGCGAACTGGTTATACTTGATAAAGTTTCTTTAAGCGTACACGAAGGAAACCGCATAGGGCTCGTGGGAAGGAACGGATCGGGAAAATCCACTTTTTTAAAAATAATATCCGGCTTAATGTCTCCTGATTCCGGTGAAGTTGCAAAGAAAAAAAATCTGGTTATCGGTTTTCTCTCCCAGGAGTTTACTTTAGACGAAACTATAAATGTGTACG
Organism: Ignavibacteriales bacterium; assembly: GCA_003142915.1. Lineage (GTDB taxonomy): Bacteria > Bacteroidota > Ignavibacteria > Ignavibacteriales > Ignavibacteriaceae > FEN-1297. The sequence goes on from PLNZ01000070.1 coordinate 11,940, forward strand.
ATAATATTTTATCCGGCGTAAACAGCGAACTGGACTTAATAAAGGAATACGAACAGACGCCGTTCGATTCCCCAAAGAAGCATCATCTTGAAGAAACAATATTGAGGAAGGATTCATGGAATCTTGAAAAAAGGATTAACATTCTTATCAATTCTTTAAATGCGCCGGAAGGCAGCAAGTATGTTAATGTTTTGTCGGGTGGAGAAAAAAGACGCGTAGCGCTTTGCCGTGCACTCATAGCAAACCCGGATTTGCTTATTCTTGATGAACCTACAAACCATCTTGATACAAAATCAATAGAATGGCTCGAAGATTTTCTGGCGGGCTACAGGGGCACATGCATCTTTGTCACCCACGACCGCTATTTCCTCGACAGGATTGCCAACCGCATTGTTGAACTTTCTTCCGGTACATTTTATTCTCATCAGGGTAATTATACCGGGTACCTTATTAATAAAACAGAACGGCAGGCTGTTCAGGAAGTTGAGGAGCGCAAGCGTCAGCTTTTCTTAAGGCGTGAACTGGAATGGGTTAGGCGGGGACCAAGAGCAAGAAGGACAAAAGCAAAAAGCAGGCTTGATAATTATTATGAATTGGCTTCTCTGGAAAAAAGTGAACTCGAACTTGATGTAGATTTGATTATCCCCGAACCCGAGCGGCTCGGGAAAAAAGTTATTGAGTTGAAAAATGTCGGGATTAAGCTTGGAGGAAAAACCCTGTTCGATAACTTTAATTTTAATTTTGAGCCTGGAAGAAAAATGGGCGTAGTGGGACAAAACGGCGTCGGCAAAACTACTCTGCTTAAAATTATTCTTGGAGATATTTCTCCAACACAGGGTAAAATAGAAACTGGCGAAGCAACGGAAATAAATTATGTTGACCAGGCGCGCCTGTTGTTAAGTGATGACGATACGGTTGTTAAAGCAATCGGCGGGGGAAGTGAAACGGTGAAGTTCGGGAAACAACAGTTGCCGGTATGGACGTATTTAAGGCGATTCCTTTTTACAGACGACAGGATAAATACTTTTGTCGGCAGGCTTTCCGGCGGTGAGAAAAGCAGGCTTACGCTTGCAAAGATTTTAGCAAAGGGCGGCAATTTTCTTATGTTTGATGAGCCGACAAACGACCTTGACCTGCCGACACTAAGAATACTTGAAGAAGCGTTGATATCGTTTGAGGGCTGTGTAATGGTTGTCAGTCACGATAGGTATTTCCTGAACCGTATCTGTAACGGGATACTTGCATTGGAAGGAAACGGGGAGATATATTTCAGTGAAGGAGATTATGATTATTATGTGGAAAAAAGAAAACTGCGGATCCGTGAGGAAGCAACCGCAAAGCCGAAAGAAAAGAAAGAAGACACACGCTCAAAATCAAAATCAAAAAAATTAAGCTATAAGGATGCGAAGGAACTTGAACAGATAGAAGAAAAAATAATACTGGCAGAAGGAGAAGTAGAAAGAATAGAAAAAATATTTGCCTCACCCGATTTTTATGAAAAGTACGCCGTCCAAACAAATGAACTCAACCGGCAGCTTGAAGAAGCAAAAGAAAAGATAAAAAAGCTTTTTGAAAGATGGGATGAATTGGAGAGAATGAAGCGAGAACTGAATGGGGATTGACATGCAGGAATTTCATGAACGAAATTCCTACGCAAATTTATTCTGGAAAATTGTTAGAATGAGTATTATTAAATACACACTATAATTTTTCCCGCACCCACACTAAAAAGCAAACTATGATGGCATCATAATGCAATTTTAATTATTTTACGCCGGCTAAAAGAACAAGAAAATCATGCGCTTATCGGATTATGAACAAAAAATTGATATGGTTATTAATACCGGTTTGAGAGAGAATAAGCTTATTTATCAAATAGTCAGAATAGGTGGTATACAGTTATAAATCTGAATTTAAAAAAGCTTGCTTCAGCTATTGATGAATGCAATAAACATTTGAAAATAATTTTTTCCGATTATATGGAATTGGAAAAGATTATGCCGCTTACTGAAAAGTCTTTTGGAAAATTGAATGATTATAGAGTAAGGCTATTGGACCAGTTTATTTTTCGTTCTTCAAAGCTGCAGGATGCCATCGGGCAACAGCTTTTCCCGGCGTTGGTGCTTTCCATTGAAGAAGAGGAGAGGCCATTTAAAAATATATTAAATAGAGTAGAAACATTAGGAGAAATTATATCCAAAGAGGAATGGTTGTTTTTAATAAAATTACGGAATCAATTTTTACATGAGTGCAGCGATAAAATAATAGAGAATGTAGAATCAATTAATAGTCTTTTTGAAAACGTAAAATTGATTTATTATACCTTTATCAATATTAAAAACTATTCCTTAGGTAAATTTGATTACCTCAAAGGAAAAAGCGAAATATTTTACACACCCGCATTTCCGGAAAAATAATCCGGCAATATTTTTATTATAGTTTCAAACCTCCGGCGTTTTATAAACACCGGAGGTTTATATGTTAGGATAAATCAAAAGTAAAATCTAAAACCCGTACGCAGCATTAATCCGCTCATATTAATGGATTGTTCAAATGTTCTTGTGTGGCCGGTGAGATCTGTGCCTTCATACTGCCAGCTCGGCTGTGAGTTGTGGTATGCTAATTCAATTAATACATCGGAACGCGGGCCAAGTTCATAAGCAACCCCGGCGCCGAGCTGCCATGCAAAATCAAATGCCCCGTGAAAGTCATTGTTATCGGGATTATCATAATCGTGGTAATATATCAGCAGCATTTCAAGACCAAAGCCTCCTGTAAAATAAGCGTATGATCTTGGTGCAATAGGCCAGTTTACAGTTGCGGTTGCCATTAAAGGAATTGCATACAGATTTGTAGTTGCCCGCAGCTCATTTAATGAACTATTTATGCCGTAAAAATCATTAAATTGGGAAACAAG
>PLNZ01000307.1 GCA_003142915.1 Ignavibacteriales bacterium
AGATAAAATCCTGCAGAAAGCCAGCCGACCCAATGCTTTAATGAGAATGGTGCTGTCAAGCCAAGATTCGTATGCTTTATTGGAATTACGCCTTCTGTCCACGAATCCGAATATTTATAAATATTCCCATTTAATTCTTTGCTGCTTACACTTTTAATTACTTTCGATATAGTAAGCAATCCAAATGGAATTGAGAATTTTCCACACCAAACAGGAGATGGCGGCTTATCCATAGGTCTTCCCCAAAGTTCTTTAGTAAGTGTCTCAATTTTATTTTTTGTTAAAATTCCGTTAAATGCATTTTTAGCAATTCTTTTGTCGTTCTTGGTCCCATTTGAATGAGCCGATTCGTCTTCTCCGTAAGGAATATTGTCAAAATCTTTTCCGTAATGATTTGCATCTGAAGAAATTAAAAAGAAAATATCTTCACCGGGTTTCAATTTATTTTGACTGATATAACCGGAGATTATTTTAGTCAACTCATCACTAACCTGATCCATTCTTTCAAAAGGCATTTGTGTAACCATTATGGGAGTAATTTTGATGTTTCTATTATAGTATTGTAAAAATGGAACGAGCGCTTCTATAGAATGTTCAATGTCCTGAGCGGAGTCGCTTATTATAAAATCATTTTTATTCAGGTTATTTTTTATGATTTCGCGTAATGGCGATATTTCCACTTTCCCGTATGGCCCATGCCAATATGTGTAATCATCAAGAATTATAATATTTTTAGGATCATTCATTACTTTACGAACTGCACCGTGAGTGACCCCGAATATTACAACTTCTTTTACTTTTATCAGCTTATAAAGAGGATAATAAACACTGGCAGCATATAGATAGTCATCATGCGGTGAAATTGCGGCAACCAAATCCTTAGATCGGAACTCTTCCTCATTATAGGCATTATATTCGAGGTATTTCATCAACTCATCCATCTCTGAAGAATTCCAGCAGAATCCGGTATTATCACGTATTGGTCTGATTCCTTGCGCCATAAGCATGGATGTAATATTATATAGTTGCAATATAATAAAAATTACGAATGTTATTTTGAATCGTCTCATATTCTCACCCGCAAAGATTTTTATAAACGATGTATGATTAATATAATGCAGCCGCATTGTAAGTCAAAGAATCTATTCCGATTGAAAAGTCAATGAAGTCTAAATTGAAAAAAAATCCCCTCCATAGAATATTAAATGTATTCGGTACGGAGGGGAACGTGCCCAAAGGCAGTTATTTTTTTAAGAAAAAATTATTTGATGTCTACGGTCTCCTTTAATTTAATATCTCTGGATGAACTGCCTATCAATATTTCATATTTTCCAGGATCAGTAGTCCATTCTTTCTTATCGGAGTTATAATAAGAGAAAGCGTTTTTATTGATATTAATTTCTACATTGCCTGTTTCGCCGGCTTTTAATGAAATTTTCTTGAAAGCTTTTAATTCTTTGGGTGCCCTCTCTATTTTTGAATCAACTGCGCTAACATATAATTGTGCAACTTCGGCCCCGTTAAGTTTACCAATATTTTTCAGGTTGAATGAAACCTTAAAGTACCGCTGGGTATCTTTTAAAGACTCTTGAACTTTTAGATTTTTATATTCAAAATTCGTATAAGATAAACCATAGCCGAACGGATATAAAGGTTCAATGTTTTTGGCATCAAAGTGCCTGTAACCGACAAAAATGCCGTCTGAATATTCTGAAACGCTGTCTTGTGCTTTATAAGTTTTATATGCAGAGCAATCTTCCCATCGCTTTGGGAATGTGATAGGTAATTTCCCGGAAGGATTATAATTACCTAAAATAACATCTGCAACAGCATTTCCTATTTCTTCGCCTGCGAACCAGGTTTCTAAGATTCCATCTACCTTGTCATTCCAGCCGTTCATTAAAACAGGTGATCCTGTTGTAAGGATAACTATAGTATTTTTATTTGCTTTTACAACTTCATTAATCAATTCATCCTGTCCCTCAGGTAATACAAGATTGTCTCTATCTTTCCCTTCGCTCTCATATTGATTTGTAGTGCCGACAAAAATTAGTGCAATATCCGAATTTGCAGCGGCGCTTATGGCTTGCGTAAACAAATCATCAACTGAAGTCCGCCACAACAATCTTGCTATTGCGCCGCCTGTACTTTGGTAATATTCAATCTTAATTTTATATTTCTTACCTGCATCCAGATTTACCTTGTAAGAATCGAGCGTAGCGCCATGATCTGTCCAATTGTTAATAACAAGTTGGTCGTCTACATATAACCTGACGCCATCATCACTAAGAAAATCTAATTCATAAGTTCCCGGTTTGGGAACTTGTAAAAATCCCGTCCATCTAACTGAAAAATATTCTCGGGAAAAACCTTTCTTAGGGGATACCGAACTCCAGTTAAAATCTATTTTATTATCGTTGCGTGTGAAAGCAGGTTTGCCTTCAAGATTTTGATTGCTAAAATATTCACCGAGTAAGCCTTCTCCATCACCGCCGGGTAAGGATAAATATTTTGATTCGATAAGTGTGCCGTTAAATGCAACACCCTCTGCATAATTTATTTTTACCTTATTTCCAATTTTCTTTTGTAAAGCAGCTAACGGACTGATTGAATAGATTGGTGTTACATCAGCGCTGCCTCCTCCGCCCGTCCTTGCTAAAGCTGCATTTGGACCAATAACTGCAATAGACTTAAGTTTATTTTTATTTAAAGGAAGAATACCATTATTTTTTAAAAGTACAATTCCTTCACGGGCTATTTCTAAAGAAATCTCCTGGTTCTCTTTTGTGTTTAATAACTTGGCATCTTCTTTCCTTGGATGCTCAAATAAACCCAGCTTAAAAATTACGGTTAATATCCGTCTTACTTTATCGTTAATAGTTTGTTCGCTGACAATGCCGTTCTTTACTGCATCATCTAAAGTTTTGTTATTTAAATATTCGCCTGTTGGCATTTCAAGATCCAACCCCCCTTTTGCGGTAGGAATAGAACTATGAACCGCACCCCAGTCGGACATTGCCAGCCCGGTAAATTTCCATTCATCTTTTAATTTTGTTTTAAGAAGGTAATCATTTTCGCTGCAGAAATGGCCGTTCAATTTATTATAAGCAGACATGATCGCCAAAGTATGAGCTTCGGTTACTGCCGCTTTGAAAGCAGGAAGGTATATTTCATTCAACGCTCGTTCGCTGATTTTTACATCAACAAACGCTCTTTCATATTCCTGGTTATTTACGGCAAAATGTTTTACTGTTGCCGCAACATTCTCTTTTTGAACACCTTCAATGTAGCTGACTGCCATTCTTGACGTAAGATAAGGATCTTCACCAAAGCTTTCAAAATTTCTCCCGTCCATTGGCAGTCTTGCAATATTAACACACGGACCTAATATTACATCACGTCCATGTGCTTTTAATTCTCTTCCGATAGCGGAACCTAATCGATTAACAAGTGAAGTATCCCACGTTGCGGAAGCGCCAATGCCTCCTGCAAATGCGGACGATTTAGTCCATCTGACGCCAAGAGGCCCATCCGACATTTTTAATTCGGGAATACCAAGCCTTTGATTTGGCTTTGTTGCGAATCCTGTCCCACCAAGAAGATCAATCTTCTCTTCGAGGGTCATCCTGCTTAACAAATCCTCAACGCGTTTTTCAACAGGCAATTTTGGATTTTTGTAAGGAAAATTATTTTGGGAATATAAATATGTCATAATAACCAGTAATAAAAAAGTAATAATTTTTTTCATTTTTACCTCCTTGGATGCTTTGCATTTCGGAGCAGTTGCAAAGAGCATTAATTATGTAAAGAACTGTTATTTAAGAAAATGTATTGTATTATACATACGACAGGATTATATCATCAATTAAATATAATCCCGTTTAGTAATAAAAACTTCTGGGAAGTATATATTTAATATTATTAACCCAGCACTGCTTCAATAATATTTTCTGATCCCGGATTGGCCGAAGGAATTACATCTCCAGATATTTCTTTACCATTCAAAATCAGGCGCTTGATCCCTTTTGATACATGTTGCGGGTTTGCAATCTTAATTTTATATAATGCACCTCTGAATTTTCTGTTTATTTCAAATCCATCCCAGCTTTTAGGTATGCATGGATCAATCTTTAGTCCATTGTATTGTGGCTGAATACCAAGTATGTATTGTGAAGCCGTGTAAAAAGTCCATGATGCAGTTCCGGAAAGCCATGAATTTTTTGATTCTCCCGGTTTAAATGCATCTTTGCCTGCTATCATTTGAGAATAAACATAAGGTTCAGTTCTATGCAAATCGCTGATTTCCTCTAGGTATGAAGGAGTAATCTTTTTAAAGTACTCAAAAGCGCTGTCTCCGTTACCGACTAAAGTCTCGCCTATAATTATCCATGGATTATTGTGGCAGAAGATGCCTGCATTTTCCTTATATCCGGCAGGATAGGTAGAGATTTCTCCCATATTAATATAGTATTTCGTGAATGCAGGGTTATTAAGCACAATTCCATACTCACAGTCAAGATATTTTTTAACGGATTCAAGCGCTTGTTTAGCTTTACCATCCTCAAGTCCAACTCCAGCCATAATACAGTAACCCTGGGATTCAATAAATATTTTTCCTTCTTCGTTCTCTTTGCTTCCGATTTTATTGCCGAAGTAATCATAAGCACGAAGGAACCATTCGCCATCCCAGCCATGAGCTTTTATTGCATCTATCATTACATCGACATGTTTCCGGCACTCTTTGGCTTCTTCTTCCTTATTTAATTGCTTGCAAAGATTTATAAATTCTTCGCCGTAAGCCACAAACAATCCTGCTATCATTACGGATTCGGCAACACCGCCTTTTTTGTTTTCTGTTGTCTGGAAAGATTCATCCGGGTTCATAGAAAAACAATTTAAATTCAGGCAGTCGTTCCAGTCGGCTCTGCCAATTAATGGCAGTTTGTGCGGTCCTAAATTATTTACAACATGGTAGAACGAAAGCTTCAAATGCTCAAACAATGATTTAGCTTTTGAGGCATCATTGTCAAACGGAACCTGCTCATCAAGAATTGACCAGTCTCCGGTTTCTTTAATGTAAGATGAAGTGGAAAGAATCAGCCACATAGGATCATCATTAAAGTTACTCCCAACCGCATAATTTCCCTTTTTAGTAAGGGGCTGATATTGATGATAAGCTCCGCCGTCTTCAAATTGAGTTGCTGCAATGTCAAGAATTCGTTCTTTAGCCTTCTGAGGAATTTGATGTACAAAACCTATAAGGTCTTGGTTTGAATCCCTGAATCCCATCCCTCTTCCAATACCGGATTCAAAGTATGATGCACTCCTTGACATATTAAAAGTAACCATACACTGGTATTGATTCCAGATATTAACCATCCTGTCAAGTTTCTCATCATTACTCTTAACGTGGTAAATTGAAAGAAGAGACTTCCAGTATTCTTTTAGCTCGTTAAACGATGCTTCAACTTTTTCGGGCGTTGAAAATTTTTCAATAATTGCATAAGCTTTCTCTTTATTTATTACTCCTTTGGATTCCCATTTTTTATCTTCTTCGTTTTCAACGTAACCAAGAATAAAGACAAATTCTTTTGACTCCTTCGGTCCGAGTTCTATTTCGATATAATGCGAAGCAAGGGGTGACCAGCCATGTGCAACGGAATTACGGGATTTCCCCTCGAATACCGCATCGGGTTTATCAAAGCCGTTATATAATCCTAAGAATGTTTCACGGTCTGTATCAAAACCATGAATCTTCGTATTGACTGAATAGAATGCATAATGATTTCTTCTTTCTCTGTATTCGGTTTTATGATAGATAACAGAATCTTTTACTTCAACTTCACCTGTGGAGAAATTGCGCTGAAAATTCGTTTGATCGTCCAATGCGTTCCATAAACAAAACTCAATGAATGAAAACAATTTTATTGATTTTGTTTTGTTGCTTTTATTAGTGAGCTTTACCTTTTGAATTTCACAGTTAGTTGTTGTCGGAACAAAGTAAAGTAATTCAGCTTCCAGTAATTTTCTTTTACTTTTAATTATTGTGTAACCCATTCCATGCCGGCATGAATACTTTTTCAAATCAGCCTTGACGGGTTTCCATCCCGGTGACCATACGTCTCCATCATCACTTATATAGAAATATTTACCACCGTCATCGATTGGGACGTTATTGTATCTGTATCTTGTAATTCTTCTTAAGAGAGCGTCCTTATAAAAGCTGTAGCCTCCTGCTGTATTGGAAATTAAGCTGAAGAAACTATCATTGCCCAGATAATTAATCCACGGGTAAGGAGTTTTAACATCGGTTATTACATATTCTTTGTTCTGATCATCAAAAAAACCATACTTCATAATTGTAATACTTTCAATTGATTACTATTTTAATTTAATAGTGATTTCAATTTTTATAATCATTTTTAAATATCGATTTATTAATTATTTGTATTAATCTCGTTCCAAATTAACGCTGCCGCACCTAATACCGCTGCGTTTCCTTCCGGTAGAGCTGATGCAATTATCTTTACCTTGTTTCTGAAAATAGGCAATAAAAACTCTTCCATGTAGCGTCTGGTTGGTGCAAAAATTAAATCTCCTGCTAATGCAAACCCGCCTAATAGAATAATTGCTTCAGGACTAAGATATGCTACTGTATCTGCAAGCTTGAGCCCGAGAACTTTAGCTGTATAATCAAATGCCTCCAGTGCCAGTCTATCACCTTTATTAGCAGCGATTGAAATATCTTTTGCTGTAAGCCGGCTGAAGCTTATATCTCTTAACTCGCTTGGAGTGTTTGTTGTTGCTATCAATTCATACACAGTTCTTTTAATGCCGCTTGCTGATGCATAAGCTTCAAGACAGCCTTTTCTGCCGCATCCGCATTCACGGCCGCTGGGATCAATAATTGTATGTCCGATTTCACCTGCAAAGCTGTCGGCACCATATACAAGCTTCCTGTTCACAACTATTCCGCTTCCAAGTCCGGTACCAAGTGTAATTACAACAAAGTCCTTCATACTTTTAGCTGCGCCGAATTGCATTTCACCAATTGCGGCGGCATTTGCATCATTGGTTATTGCTGAAGGAAGGTCATAATATTGTTTTAAAATCTCTAAGATATTAACTACTCCCCAGTTTAAGTTAGGCGGCTGCTCAACTGTTCCTTTAAAGTAATTTGCGTTAGGTGCTCCTATACCTATACCGATTAATTTATATTTACCTGAAATAGTTGTATAAATTTTTTCTACTTCTTGATGAAGACGTTTAAACAGCATGGGTGCTGGTTCATTAGCACAAGTAGGAATAGAAGATTCGTAGATACATTTTCCGTCTTTATCTACAAATCCAAAAGCAGTATTCGTACCTCCAATATCAATTCCTAAGGATACATCTTTAATGCTCATCATTATACATTAGCTGATTTTGAAATTGAGGAATATGTCCCTTGGCAGTACTAAGATTATTCACTTTCCCAAAGGTATTGGAAGCTAAAACAGCCATACCTGAAAACTCCTCAATTATAATTTAATATTATAATTAGTTTTAGTTAGTAAAGACGTTTTTACCACATACAATTTTTTTATATCCCNNTACTAAAAATAGTTTTTGTAAACTGCATTTATATTAACTTAAAATTCTTAAGTGATCCTATCAAAAAGTTTCTTTTTATAATTCCGATAAAACTATTAAATATAAATGGTTTACAGGTTTACGTACCTTAATTTAGTTCAAATTTTATGCCTTAGAATACAGAACTAAAATATGTCTGAATTACTTATATAAT
>PLNZ01000421.1 GCA_003142915.1 Ignavibacteriales bacterium
GTCCCGGTAGGGACGAAATATTTATAACAATTGCAACCCGATAAAACCAATAAAATCCCGGAGGGATGACATAATAACGGATAAATTATTGTAATTCCCTTAACAAAAGAAGCGGATATGAATATTTTATTTTTTTAATATGTTAATGGGCTGTAAGTTTGTACATATTAAAAAATTTATTTAAAGAACTTGAAAAACAAAACTTTCTCAGGAAACATAATGCGGGAAATTATATCTAAACCTAATTATAGGAAGTAAATTATGAGGCAAATCTTTGCAAAGAAACCTTTGAAGGTTTTATTGGATGAAGTAGTCAGTGAAAACCGGCTGCGGCGGGTACTGGGTCCTGTAGCGCTTACCAGTTTGGGAGTCGGCGCAATAATAGGTACGGGTATTTTTGTATTATCAGGAGTTGCCGCTCACGATAAATCGGGGCCTGCAATTGTTCTTTCATTTGTTGTTTCCGGTTTTGCATGCGTTTTTGCCGCACTTTGCTACGCTGAGTTTGCTTCCATGGTTCCGGTTGCCGGCTCTGCTTATACATATGCTTATGCAACACTTGGAGAATTATTTGCATGGATTATCGGGTGGGATTTAATACTGGAATATGCGGTTGCATCGGCTACGGTTGCTCACGGATGGTCTCATTACTTCCAGGATTTTATAAGCATCTTAGGATTTAAATTCGGGCATGTAATCTCAAATGCCCCGTTCGATTTTAATACCACTACGGGATTATTAACTTCCACCGGCTCTATACTTGACCTGCCTGCAATTTTAATCACTATAATTATAACCGTAATTTTAGTTAAAGGAATAAAAGAGAGTGCCGGTTTTAATGCAGGTATTGTGATATTAAAACTTGGAATAGTTTTTTTAGTTCTCATTGTCGGTGCATTTTATATTAACCCGGCTAACTGGCATCCGTTTGCTCCGTTCGGACTTTCAGGATTAAGCTTGTTCGGTAAAACAATATTAGGTCAGACGGGCCCCGGCGGAGCCCCGGTTGGAGTTCTGGCAGGCGCCGCAATCATATTCTTTGCTTATATCGGGTTCGATTCGGTTTCAACACATTCGGAAGAAGCAAAAAATCCTAAAAGAGACGTTCCTATAGGAATAATAACTTCACTTGTACTTTGCACTGTTCTTTACATAGCTGTTTCCGGTGTATTAACAGGGATGGTTCCTTATAATAAAATTGATATTGATGCTCCCGTATCAAATGCTTTTAAACAAATCGGCTTACCATGGGCGCAATTTTTAGTTTCACTTGGAGCTATCGCAGGAATCACTTCGGTGCTGCTTGTTATGATGCTTAGCCAGGCAAGAATATTTTTAGCTATGGCAAGAGACGGTCTTATCCCGACAAAATTTTTCGGCGACGTTCATGAAAAATTCAGAACACCATGGAAATCTACAATGTTAACCGGCGTTTTTGTATTGCTTCTTGCAGGATTTCTCCCTCTAAGAGTTTTAGCCGATCTGGTAAATATCGGTACCTTATTTGCATTTGTAATTGTCTGCGCAGCAGTAATGATAATGCGTAAAACTCATCCGGAAGCGGAACGCCCGTTTAGAGCGCCGTTTGTTCCCGTAGTTCCTATTTTAGGAATAATAATTTGCATTGTACTTATGTTTTCGCTGCCCGAAGAGAATTGGTTCCGTTTGTTCGGTTGGCTGCTGATAGGCTTATTCATATACTTTTTTTACGGCCGCAAGCACAGCATTATGCACAGAATTATGAATGAAAAGAATTCTGATTCGCTGCACGTTAATAAAGATAGCGCAGCAAATCCGTAGTAGAAAAGCAGCCCATAACTTTAGTTATGGGTCACTTAAACTAACTCCGTCCTTTAGGGCGGAGAATAAAAGTCAGGCAACTACCCAAATCTTCTGAATCCCGCAAGGGATGGCATAGTGACGGATTGGTAAAATCTTTTACCCAATTCGTTTAAAATACTATATTCTCCTATGTTCCTCGGAATCTTGTAATGTTAGAAATCAAAAAGAATTTTATTTATATTAAGCTTTTAAATTTGTTTTACTTAGAAAGGATAATCAATGGATAACCCCACTTTACTTGACCTTGTTGCAAAAGGCGGTTATGTAATTTTCATATTAGCTTTCTGTTCTTTGCTTTCTGTAAAAGTGATAATAGAAAAGTATATTACTTTTAAAGGAATTACCGAGAAAATAATAACCGAATTCATGGGAAATATTTACAACAGTCTCAATGCCTATGAATTAAAAGAAGCTTTATTTATTTGCAAGACAAGTTCCTGGAATTGGTTTGTAATGAGAATAAAATGCCCCCTTGCTAATGTTGTAAAATATATATTGGAGAATTATAAAGAACCGAAAGATGAATTGGAAATTTCGGCTTACAACCAATTAGATAAAGAAATAGCAAAAATGGAAAAAGGGCTTGGAATACTTGCCACACTCGGCAGTGTATCTCCATTTATAGGCTTATTTGGAACTGTAATTGGAATTATCAGGTCTTTTAATGCGCTGACTGTAAACAGCACTTCCAATTATACTATGGTTATGAGCGGAATTGCAGACGCTTTAATTGCCACCGCCGCAGGTTTGTTAGTGGCAGTTCCGGCAGTAATGTTTTACAATTATTTTATGAAACGTCTGAAGTTAAGCATTCCGCTATATGAGGAAGCAATTCAAAAAACCCTTAGATTGGCTAAAGCTTACGAAACAGGAAAGCAAAATGAGAAGGTATAAAATAGAAGAAAAAGAATTCTCCGAAATTAATATTACGCCGTTTACGGATGTTATTCTTGTCGTATTAATTATTTTTATGATAACAAGCCCCTTTCTTATTACGGGCGCTCTTATGGTAAAGCTGCCTCAGTCTTCTTCTGCGGAAACAACGCTGAACAGCAATATTGAAGTTTACCTGAGCAGCCAAAACCAAATTTTTCTAAATAGCAAGTTGGTTGAACTTTCCCAGCTTCCTGCATACCTGCAGGCAGAATTTATACAAAAAGGCAGCAGGGATGTTGTAGTTAAAGCTGATAAAGATGCAGTTTACGGAAATGTGGTACAGCTTCTTGATGCGCTGAAAAATGCCGGCGCTTCAAAACTGCTTATAGCAACACTGAAGAAATGAAATTATTCAGCGCTAAAAACTTTTCCTCAATTATCTCGATTATAGTCCATGTAATTCTATTCTTTATTATTGTTTTCTACTTTAACCGGAAACCTCCTGAGACGAAAGAAAATGTAGTAGAAATAGGGTTCGGCGGTACGGTGGAATCTAATTCTCCCGGCAGTCCCGGAGGCGCTAATGAAGAAGAAACTCCTTTGCAGCCGAAAAAAGAACCGCACAAAACTGCCGAAAAGAGCAAAGTTAAACCAAATGAAGAAACCATAAGCGACAAGAATAAAACCGCTACTAAAGACACTAAAAGCAACGCAGCCGGAGATACAAGTAAAGGTTCTACTTCAGGATTAGCAGCCGGAGGAGGTTCCGATACGGGAACAGGCACAGGCGGCAGTGGAAACGGACAGCCGGGTTCGGGTCCGGCAAAAAAAGGTTTATACATTCCTAACGACATTTATTATGTAGCTGTAGAACAAATGCCTGTACCGGTCGGAGGTAATGAAAGCATAAATGAAAAAGCCGTGTACCCCGCCCAGGCTAAAGCAAATAATATACAGGGTACCGTTTACGTATTAGCATTTATTGATGAACGCGGAAACGTAAAAAAAACATCGCTTATAAAAGGAATCGGTTACGGCTGCGATCAATCCGCAATACAGGCAGTAAAAAGCACCCGCTTTGAACCGGGAATATTACACGGCATGACGGTGAAAGTTCAATTAACTGTTCCGGTGATATTCTCCGGCCAGCAGTAACACTATGTGAGGCTCACCTTTGAGGTGAGCCTCACGAAATTTTAGTTTATTTCAAACCATCAATAGACTTTTGAATCCTGTCTTTGGCAGCCTGATCCTGTGCCAGATTTAATGCAGTTTCGTAATTTTTCAGAGCCAAATCCTTTTTACCGGTAAGGGCATATACATTTGCAAGCCCTGTATATGCACGGACTGAGTTTGGATTGGATTTTAAATTAGTATTAAATATTTCTATTGCTTTATCATATTCTTTATCAGAGGCAAGCTGACCGCCCATTGTATTTAAATCATTTTCATTTGCCATCTTTATAGCTTCGGATTCAAGCTGTTTAGCCTCATCAGCCTTACCTGTTTTTTCAAGCAGCAGCGATTTAACATAGAGACTTCCAAAACTTTTACTTATACTGATTGATTTATCGGCCCATATTAATCCCTGCTCCAAATTATAATTATTGTGATAACAGTAATAAGCCGCCTGCGTGTATGCATTTGCCTTGGAACCCGCCTCGCCGGTTAGTTCTTTAGAAATATTTTCAATAACAGTTTTATTCAGATCAACTTCAATTTTAAATGGAACCCTTAATTTTTCCCAGTATAATGCTGCCGTTATCGAAGCAGGTCCCGGGTTATCGAAAGAATAGGTTAATGCTTCATTAAAAGCCGCAGCTTCCGGTTTAGTCTGTATTCTTAAAGCATCATTCGCCTGATTATAAGAATAGCTCCCCCATGAAGCATTATCTTTACTGAAAATTATTGTCCATTCATTTTCTGCAGGGATTGTATGCAAACCGTATTTGCCTGCAGGAAGTTCATTCCCGTTTATTGTAACTGCGGTAGAAAATTCTATCGTGGTATTTTCATTAGCGCCCGCACGCCAAACTTGTTTATAAGGAATAAGATCTCCCCATATTACCCTGCCTTTAACTAAAGGGCGATGGTAAGTAATAATAATATTCGTAATTCCGATAGTCTGAGACACGGAAGCCTTCTGGCTTAATTCCGGCAGTGTAAGTGACTGCTGCGCATTAACGGAAATGAATGAAATACAGCATAGCGCTGCAATCGCAAGCATTGTAGTTCTAAAAGTTAATTTCATAATACTTTCCTATTATTTAATTTGGAATAATGGAATTTACAAAAAGTAATTTTTATTCCTAATGATTTGTGATATACCGTGATAGCCCTTCCTTTGCTAAAGGGAGAAAAGAGGAGTTTCATTTGCCCTTATGACTGAGATACCCAATTATCCCCGGCAGCAGGGAAATAAAAATTACGGCGATAATTACAATTGAAAAGTTGTTCTTAATAAAATCTATATTCCCGAAATAAAAACCGCCGTAAGCGAATATCCCTACCCATGCCGCAGCGCCGATAATAATGTAAACTATAAATTTTGAATACGTCATACTTCCTATACCGGCTACAAACGGCGCAAAGGTTCTGATTATAGGGATAAAGCGTGCGAATATAACTGTCTTACCCCCGTACTTTTCATAAAACTTATGAGTGCGTTCAAGATATTCTTTCTTAAGAAAGCGGACATTTTCTTTATGAAATATCTTCGGCCCGATAAAATGTCCTATCCAGTAATTAGTCGTATCGCCAAGAACAGATGCCGCAGTTAATGTCAGGAAAAGATAATTTATATTAAAAGAACCCTTGGCAGCGAAAGTTGCCGCTGCAAATATTAAAGAATCACCGGGAAGAAAAGGAGTAACTACAAGCCCTGTCTCGCAAAATATTACTATGAATAAAATAACGTAAGTTAAAGTTCCGTACTGAGTAATTATTTCATTTAAATGTACATCAAGATGTAAAAAAAGGTCGAAGAGATATTTTACTAATTCCATTTATTCCGCAATATAAAATGTATATTTTATGTCTTCTTTCGCCTTGACCATGCAAAGTTGATAATTTTCATTAGAGTTTGTTCATAAGAATAACCGGCTGCTTCAGCAGAGCGCATAAATCCCGCACTTTCGGTTAAATCGGGATTTGGGTTTACTTCAAGCGCATATAAATCATTATGTTTATCCAGACGCATATCTACTCTTGCATAATCTCTGCACCCCATCGCGTGAAATGCTTTAAGAGCAATAGCAAAAGCTTTATTTTCAACTCTTTTAGGAAGTTTTGCAGGACAGACCGGAATGGTTTTATGATAGGCTATATTATGCGGGTCCCATTTTGCCTGGTAGCTTACAATATTATAAAGATAATCGGGCATTTCTTTAAAATCAATTTCACTTATTGGGAGTGTTGAGGGATTCTTTCCTCCCATAACAGCTACGTTCAGCTCGCGCCCATCTATAAACTCTTCAATAAGCGCAGGCTGAAAGAAATTGTCTAATATATAATCAACACGCTTATTTAATTGTTTTATATTCTCAACAATAGAATCATTATCAATTCCAACGCTGGCATCTTCAAAAGCGGGTTTAACAATAATAGGGTATTTCAGCCCCTTTGCATATTTCCCTTCAACTTTTTTTACAATTGCAAATTTCGGCGTTTTTATACCGATAGCATTCAGCATTCGCTTTGCAAGAGCTTTATTTTGACAATTAGCAAGGGACATAGGAGGTGCGCCTGTGTATGGAATACCCAAAAGTTCAAGCAGCCCTACTACGTTCATTTCCAAACGTGCATTATCTTTAAATAACTCAATAAAATTAAAAATTACATCCGGCTTATGTTTCTTAAGATCGGAAATAAGTATCTCAATATCGTCTTTGATATTAAGCGTATAAGCATTGTATCCAATCTTGTTCAGTCGGTTTGCAAGAAGCTCATATTCTTCCATCGGAGTAAGATTTTCAACCTCGAAATATGTGGAAAAGGGCAGTTCCTTGGTTAAAAAATCCGGCTGTTTTATGTAAAAATCCGGGTTTGCTTCGTTATAAATAACAGCAACTTTTAAATTATCTTTCATAATGTGATAAAAATAAAGAAAAATCGCTATTTGACAAAATTTTTAATGCTTTAATCAAGTACATTATTTAAATTGGTGAACAAAAATTAATAGTCTATGAGCTTTTATCCACAACCTTATAAATATCAATGCGGGCCGTTCGCTTTAAAATACGCGCTTGTAATGCTTGGCAGATTTGAAAATGAAAAAAAAATCGGCAGGCGCGCCGGCAGCACCTGGTGGTATGGTACAGATGAAATCGGTTTAGCCAAAGCTGCAAAAAGTTTTGACTGCAAAATGAAATACTTCCGGCGCGAAGTTCCCGAAGAGGCAATTAAAAAATTAAGCGAGCACCTTAAACAGGGCTTACCCTGTATCTTAAGCGTAGATAACTGGGAACACTGGTTTACGGTAATAAATGAACAGCAAAATAAATTTATTGTAGTAGACAGCGGCCTTGATAAGGTAATTGTGATTTTAAGTGAAAATCAACTGCTGAAAAGATGGAAGTACGTTGATGAGGAAACGGACTATATAAGCTATGACGGTTATGCGCTTACGCCAAATGTTAAACCAACGACTAAAGCAAAATTTTCACTTGAAGAAGCTAAATACGTTATGCAGAACCGCAATAAAGAACTTGCAGAAAAGTGGGATACTTATTTTAACGATCTTATTAACATTTGCCGGCCGAGAACTCCTGTTTCCAAAAGGACTATCTCTTTTAATGAATTCCTAAGAAGACATGAAAATCTTCTTGTCCACCAGGTTGCAAACTGGCATGGCATGCCTTCTTTTCATGAGCTGAATAAAATCCTTAAGAATATGCGCTTTGTTGCGGAAGTATACGACCTGGTAATTTATACGGAAGACCAGAAAAAAGCCCTTGTCGATCTTGCTTCTTTACTGATGATGTACGCTTGCGGTAAATATGGAATGGACCCAATTTATTAAATCTTTTACTAATCCTTTCGGGGATGACGTTAGCAAATTTATTTCCGGGAGCTATTATGGAAACACTTTTAGAAAGAAATAAAAAAATATTAACAAGAGATAGAACGGCTCTTCTCTTAATTGATATACAGGAAAATATTTTAGCCGTAATGAATGAACCGGAACAGGTAATCAGGAATTCATTAAATCTTATTAAAGGATTCAAAGTTCTGAATATTCCTATCTTCTACACAGAACAATATCCCAAAGGTTTAGGGCCAACTGCTTCTCCTTTATTAAAAGAACTGGAGGGTTTAAGCGTAATCCAGAAGATGAGTTTTAGCTGTTCCGGGGTCCCGAATTTTTTTACAAGGTTGATTGATAATAATGTCTCCCAGGTTGTTATTGCAGGCATAGAAAGCCATATCTGCGTTCAACAGACTGCCTTAGACCTGCTTGCAAGCGGATTCCAGGTTGATGTTGCCGCAGATGCTACTTCATCGAGAAAAGAAACTGATTATAAGTTTGCATTGAAAAGGATGAGAACTCATGGCATTGAGATAACAACATCAGAAGCAATATTATTTGAGCTTCTAACAGTTGCAGGCACAGATGAGTTCAAAGAAATTTCTAATATAATTAAGTGAATAACTTACCTTACGCAAAATTTTTAGTGTGTTACGATTTTGAATAAACACCCACCTTTTATTCCCCTCCCACATAGTGGCAAGTCAAGAGGGGATTTGCAGTGTATATCTCTTTTCCCGAAGGGACGGATACCCGACATTATTAGTATTTTTAATTTTGCATAACGGGAGTTAATAATTATAGCTCCTGCAACAAAAACAATTTCCACAAGTTACTTTTTCAGTAAAATTTACAACCAAAATTAGGTAAAAATTACCGAACCACTTTTGCAACCTCTCCAAATTGAATAAAATACAAAGCTTTTTAACGGTACATTAATTGATTATTAACCCGTGCGACGATTAATATTAAAATGAAGATAAAATGTAGTATATGAGTAATATTAATCTATTTTATTACTTAATAAAGGTAAATCCATGAAAAAATTATTCCTTTTTATTGCGGCTATAAGCCTTTTCTATTTTGGTTGTACAGATGTTGCAACAAACAGTATTAATCAACCAGTAAACTCATCTAAGAAGATGATTCAACTGCCGGCTAAATCGGCTCCAAGTTCCAAATCAGGCTTAACCATTGCATCAGCTACGGGATTATCAGTTTCACAGAAAATCAATGGAGCAATCGGCGACATATTATTCCTTAGCGGTAATTATACCACTTTAAGCGGGAATAAAATATTTGCAATCGCCACTCTTATAATACCCAGCGGCGCTTTCAACGGCAGACAGACTCTAACAATGGCTTGTGATAATACTTATGCCGGATTGGATTTTTCACCCTCGATGACATTTAATAAATCTTTGTATTTAACATTGTCATTCACGGGATTAGATTTAAAGAGTATGGGTGTTACAAATAGCAATGTCGGCTTTTACTATGTAGATGACAGCGGCAACTATACCCCGATACCAAATTCCGGTGTGTTTGTCGACCTAAAAGCCGGGGCATTAACTGTTATCGCGGCACAAATTGATCATTTTTCGAGATATGCTTTTGCTCATTAAAAAATTTAATAAATATCTGAGATTATTAAACAGTTTTTCGCATAATATTATTGTTAAAAGTTTCGAGTTTTAAGGTGGAAGTACGAGTACAAAATAATAAACGGCTTTTTGAAGATGTCTTAGAAAATTTTTTTGATAACAAGCAAATAAAAGAATTCTCAAAAATAGTCTTAAGTAGTAAACCAACTCCCTCAGAAAAAAGAACTGTGGGTTCTATCGAAAAGCAACAAATCAATCTGGAAATTGATGATTATTTAGAAATCAATCTTCAGGTTGATTTACTTATTACCTTTGCTCAATTCCGTCTTGATAAGAATAAATTTATTGAACTGCTTTTTTTACTCGGCCGCTTAATAATTACCTCCGGCGAGTTTAATACAGCTATTTATATTTATGAAAAAGTCCTAAATGAAATAGGCGAAGACAAAGCTCTTTTAAACTTAACTGCGCCTGCGCAATTAGCATTGGGAGAAATATTTAACAGGGTGGCTAAATGGCAGTTAAGTCTTAAATATATAAAAAAAGCTTATGACACGTTCAAAAGATTAAATGAGATTAAAGGATGCGCCAATTGCGAAAACCTTCTTGGCACCATCCATGGTGAGCGCGGGGAGCTGCATAAGGCAAAAAGACATTTTGAACGAAGCGTTGCCATGCTGGAAAATTCAGACGACAACTCTTTTAAAGGTAAAATTGAAATCAACTTAGGTATTATTAGCAATATTTTCGGGGACTTTGAGACTGCGATTTCAAATTTCCGTCTGGCTCTTTTATACTTTGAAAAAATAAAAGATTTACAAAGAGTTGCGGAGATAAGACATAACATGGGGATGGTATATACTAAGAAAAATGATCTAACATCTGCAATAAGGGAATTTGACAGAAGCATTTTATTTTCAATGCAGTGCGGTAATATGCCATCCCTGGGACTGGCTTATTTAAGCAAAGCTTATATTTATGTTCTGCAAAATGATTTTTACTTAGCTGAAGCATTCGCCGATAAAGCCATGGAATTATGTAACAAGACAAATGATAAACTTTCAATTGCAGATATTTATAAGACAAAAGGAATTATACAAAGAAAATTAAATATGTACGATCTTGCCGAAAGCTACCTGTTAACAAGCCTCCGTTTAAATAAAGAACTTCAAAATGAACTTAACCTTGCAGAAACTTCGATTGAAATTGGAAGACTTTATAAAGAGACCGGCAGAACAAACGAAAGCAAGCAATACTTTAATAATGCAATCAAATATTATAAAAAAATTAAAGCTGCAAATGAATTAGCATCTATCGTTCGCGAATTCGCCGCTATTTCATAACTATTATATTCCTTCTAACATTACACTACATAACGCAATCATTATCAAAGCATTGTGTCACCCCACTGGGGTTCAGGNNCGATATTAAATATTTGTAATGATTCAAGCCATAGGCTTACATGTATTATTTTATAAATGTTCACACATTTATTTTTGCCTTCCGACATTACACTATCTACAATAACTATTTACTCAATTTTAGTTTTGTTTTTCTTTAAATTTTAATTATTTATCATATACGGAAATTTATTTAAATAAGATAATAGCTTATCACAGAAGAGATAGAAACATAAAAAATGTTCAGAACGCTTTTCACAACACTACGCGCTAAAATATTAACCGGTTACAT
>PLNZ01000360.1 GCA_003142915.1 Ignavibacteriales bacterium
CCTTTATCACCTAATACTTTTGCTATCCCAAAATCCATTATCTTTATATTGCTATTGCTGTCAACCATTATGTTGCTGGGCTTTATATCCCGGTGCACTACGCCTCTTTGGTGCGCAAAGCCTAAAGCTTCAAGTATTTGCATTACTATTTCTGTTGACGTTTGTTCACTTAATTTTATTTTCGCTTTTATTAACTCTTTTAGTGTTATCCCTTCAGCAAATTCCTGAACCATCATAAAAGTGCTTTGCTCTTCAAAAAATGAAAAAAGAGTAACAATATTTGGATGAAACAAACTTGCCTGCAATCTTGCTTCTTGTCTAAACCGGTCTATCAGTTCGACATTCCTGGTTAGTTCAGGAGCCAATACTTTTATCGCTACTCTACGAAGTAAATTTATATCCTCGGCAAGGAATACCTCCCCCATACCTCCTTCACCTATCTTAGAGAGTATCTTATAGTCTCGTATTTGTTGTCCTGTTAGTATCATTAAAGCTCTTACTTTCTATAAAGTGAATTCAAAATAGTTTCAATATTATTTTCATTTCTAAATTTAAAGCGGCAGCACATTACCATAAGCATCAATATTTATGCTTTCGTCCCCTACTACCATTGTTCCTAAAATTAGATCAACCATACGTCTTCCCTTATATTTTTCTGATATTGATAAAGATATATCAATAATCAATAAGATTATAGGACCTGCATAAGGAACAATATATGAGATACCGTAAATAATGCCATTAACCAAATTTCTTGCAAACCCCTTACCGATTCCTATAATTTCTTTTTTATTAAAGTTTATTATACGCAATCCAACCATCCCTTTACCCAAGCCTCTACCCTGACGCAAACCATCTTTGATAAGAAATATTATCCAAATAATAATAATCAAGATTATAAATCCACCATTATGATCGGGATCAGAAGAAGCATTCGTAATAGCATAAGACAAAACAATAAGGATAACAAAAATAAATGCATCAATAAAATTTGCCCCGACTCTTTTACCAAAAGATGCTTTAGCAAATACTTTTTCAATAGAAATTTCATTCATACCGTTATTAAAGTCAAAATTGCTTTTGTGTTGAGCAAATGGCTGTGGCAGAGGTTTTTGTTTAGGGGGTACAACACCGCTGAAAGTTATTTCTCTTTTTTGCGCTGCTATTGAGACATCTATTTCTTCATCTTCAATAAATTGCTTAAACTCATAGCAGGATTGGAAACGATTTTCCTTTTCTTTTTGCGTAGCTTTGGCAATTGCCAAATCAACATTATCAGGGACATAAGGATAGTATTTTTTTACACTGGGAATTTTTGCTTTAACAATTTGTTCCATAATTAAATAATCGCTATCGGTATNNGGTATCAGCGCTATAAGGCAATTGACCGGTAAGCATTTCAAAAAAAGTTATGCCGAGCGAATAAATATCTGCAAGTTTATCAACATTTTTCGATGCAATTACCTGCTCGGGACTCATATATGAAATAGTGCCAAGCTTTGATCCTGTCTTAGTTAAACCTTTATCGCCGGTCAACTTTGCAACACCAAAATCCAATATTTTAATTTGATCATTTGCGCAAATAAAAATATTTGAAGGCTTTATATCTCTGTGTATAATTCCTTTATTATGCGCATAGCCGACAGCATCAAGCATCTGAATAAACATCGGAATGCATTTATGCGGCGGCAGAAGCCCAACACGGGTTATCCTTTGACGGAGTGTTTCTCCTTCGGCGTACTCCATAACCATATAATAAACACCGTTTTCCACAAATAAATTATATAATGAAATTATATTAGGATGCGTGAGAGTCGCCTGGAGACGGGCTTCATTCTTAAACCTGTCAACTATTTCGGAACTTGACGTTAATGTAGTATGAATGGCTTTTATAACTACAAGCCTGTTCAGGTTTGTATCCTCAGCTTTATAAACAACACCCATACCGCCTTCACCTATTTTGGAAAGGATTCTGTATTCTCTTATTTGCGCCTGCATTTATTCTCCTGGTTCTTTTTCACTTTGCTGCGGTTCTTTTATATTATAAAATGAGGTTAATTGTGAAATTTTAGCCCACACATCATTTGAAGAAGATTGGCATGCGTAATGTGAATCAAAAAACTCAAAAGCTTTCGTTTTACCTTGTGAAAGCATAATATCTGTTACAATTGCGGCAAGATATGCCCGGTATTCTCCCATCCAGGAGCTATCATCTCCGCTGCAGTCCAGTATATTATTGTGCTGATCATAAATAGCATTCATTTTTTGAATATTGTCGGATAAATCCTTATTGACAACGTCCGGGTAGGCGGCGGTATTTTCTATGAACGCATTATTCCTGAACTCATATACAACCGGTGGAAATACAGATGCAGCAAATGATGTGAAAACATAACCGTAAGAAGCATTATAAGTAAAGAATTCGCGGACGCCGTTATTGTTAAGGTCAGTAAACTTAAATTCACTATCCTTTAAGTCAAGAACCGGGGATTTCTGAAGTCCATAAACCCCAGGGTCGTATATCTGGATGGAAAAGCAGCAATGCGCTCCCCCTGAATAAACAGATAAAAGAATTTGATAATCTCCATTATTTGCATAATCATCCATTTGGAGATAACCCGTTGGAAATTCGTTTTCAGAAAATTTATTGCCGTTTGGATAAGTTATGGTTAATATAGAACTAGTTTCATTTTCTTTCGATATTTTAAATTGATAATTTCTATATGAGGCAAACGAACCATTGCAGGTAAATATATTATCGATGTTATTTTCGCTGTATATCCTAAGCCCTTCAGGTTCTTCTTTCAGAATAAACTTTTTATGAACTCCGTTTGCAACATCATAGCCTTCTTTAATAGGATGTACAAAATGATACTCTTCTGAAATAACTTCAATCATATCGTTATCGGCGGAACCAAAATTTACAAGTTTCATTTTATGACTTGTGGTAACAAAGTTAGTAAAAAACTTAGTTTTATTTTTTGTCAGCGCTTCTTTGCTTAAAACTTTATTTGAGAAGCTATAGCAATTATCCTCAAATAACTGAAGATGGCCTATTAAGTTGTTTTCACGAAGCGATCTTGAGTATGATTCCAGAAAATTATTTATTTCTTCTTCTATTGTTTTTAATTTATCAGATAATATTGTTTTTGAAGTGGTTATTTTATCTATAAGACTGTTGTTTTTTACGAGGGAAGCATTAAATCCATTTATTAATGAATTTGCATTGAGATATTTCCCTTCATCTAATAAAGTAAATCCTTCAATGAGGTTTCTATAATCCTGCGCAAGAGAAGAACCAAGTTGTGCCTGATTATCACCTATAAGCTGCTCGGCATCCGCATAGCTGCCTTTTGCAATTGAAGTTTCAATTTTTTCTTTGGGTCCGGTATTAAATAAAACAAAATATACTGATAGAAGAATAGCAATTATGCATAATGTAATTAAGACCTTTACCAAAGGGTTCCTTTTTCCGTCCTTTTTATCATTAATTTTATTTGGAATTTGAACCGGGACTGGACCTTTAGTTACATTCTGCGGTTTAAGTTCAGAAACTGTTTCCATACCTTGTTTTTTAATTTCTTTATCCAAAATGTCAATATCATTAATTATTTCTACGCAGGAATTATATCTGTTCTTTTTATCCTTTGAGACCATTTTATAAAGCACAGAAACCATTTTATCGCTAATGCAAGGATAAATAGACCGGGGATCCGGGATATCGGTATCAACAATTTCTTTCATTATAAGAAATTCGCTGCCGGTGGAATCGTTAAAAGGAATTCTGCCGGTAAGCATT
>PLNZ01000227.1 GCA_003142915.1 Ignavibacteriales bacterium
TCTGTTGCGATAAGAGCTGCTCCGAGAAGGACGAGTATAATCAATACCTTCCGGCGGTATTGGGGGTAGTAAAACAAAAAGGCAGTTCCAAAAGCAACAAACACAGTCATATGACCTGAGGGAAAGCAGCCGCTCCCGATTTTATTAAACCAATTGAATACGGGTGGTTTCCCAACAATAAGCCATTCCCGGATATTGGTTCTTCCGAACACAAATTGAAAAAACGTTTTAAGCAGGTTGGCAACAGGTAAAGCCGTGCCGGCAAGTTGTAAGAATTGCGTTTTTACGCCGATCTTTTTCTTATGCAGCCTATAGAAATAAATTGCCCATATCAATATTGTGCCGATACCGACTAAATAGGGTAAAAAATCGGGTACATATTCAGTGTTTTTATGTAATATATGAATAGACTGGAGAAAACGCATTACTCTTATGGCAATACCAGAGTCTAAATACCGAATGCTTCCAACGATAACTATCAATACTATGATAGAAAGTATCATTCCCAAATAGCCTGCCCGGTTTCTTTTTATAATTTGTGTCAGTTTGTTTCCTCTTTAATTTAATATCAAATCCATCATGAAAATATAACAAAATTGAATTTCAGATACTTTCCCCTCCTGAAGTAACGCAAATGCTATTTAATATAATTTATAATAATTATCTTTAGTTAAAAACAATTTGCTAAAAACTTGTAACAATTTTCGCTTTCATTTCGTCTATTAAACAAAAAGATGTTAAAGGCTTTACGATACAAAATACTAATTAAGCAGCATAAAAATAGAATATACAGCTATTCTTATTTGATGATGAGAAACCGGATGGATGCTGATGATATAACTCAGGAAGTTTTAATCCGTATTTGGAAGAATATAGACAGCTTTAACATCAACAAGGCAAAATCGTGGATAATGAGAACTACCCGCAATTTATGCCTCGATTATTTGCGGCAGCGTCAATCTTCAACAAAAAAGTTTATTGAAATAAATGAAGAGTTTGAAAATAATTATAATGAGGGAAATATGCTGAACGACCCCGATATTATGCTGCGGAAGGAACTCATTAAATCAAAGATTAATGAAGCTGTTGAAAAACTGCCGGAACTCTTAAAGAGCGTTTTTGTCCTTTACGAATTAGAGGGTATGAAATACAAAGAAATAAGTGAAACATTAAGTATACCTATAAACAGTGTTAAAGTTTACCTGCTGCGTGCAAGAAAAAAATTACAGCTTGAATTGAGGGAATTGGTTCATGAAAAAGCAATTTGAAATCAGCGGGAATTATATTGATAAAATTATTTCCGCTGCTTACGGTGATGGAAGTCTATTTGATAAAATTGAAGTTTATATAAAGGCTTATTCTAATCCGTTAGTCAAAAATATTTTAAATGATTATAAGGCGACTGCAAAATCTGTTAAGTATGTTTCAAAGGAATATGCATCAACCGGGCTTTTAAATAATGTTCAATGTGAAATAAATATCCGGGAAAATTTGTTTGTCTCATTATTTGCAAGTTTATATAAAGCTCTTATAATAAAACCGTTATATTCAGCCGCTGCGGTAATAATTATTCTATGTGTTTCAACTTTCCTTTTATTAAGACTGCCGAAACATGAACCGGCTTATTCAAAGGAGCAAGTTACCCTGGCAGAAAAACAGGTTAAAGAATCATTCGCTCTTGTAGGAAAAATTTTAGCAAGAACACAGAACAAAACAACTAAAGATGTACTAAGTAATGACGTGGTACGGCCTATTCAAAAGGGTACGGTAATTATTAATAATTTATTTAACGGAGGATAAAATGAAAAACTTGATTAAAATATTATTTGCGGTATTTATTTTTGCCGCATCTGTTTCGCTTGCGCAAAATGACGGGGATTATACAAAAAATCCGGGCTACTTTAATTTTGGAAATCTCTCGCGCTTTATTCAGGGTGAGAATGTTACCGAAGTTAATATTGACAGCCATTTGTTAAGCTTGATGAACGGATCAACAGATAATAATAAAGATGACTTTTCACAACTTGTTCATGGCTTAAAGCTGATTAAAGTTTATTCATTTGATGTAAAATTGGATGAACAAAAAGAATTACTTAGCAAAATGAATGAGATGGATGAAAGCCTGGTATCAAAAAATTGGAACAGAATTGTTAAAGTGAAAGAGCCTGATGAATACACTTTCATCTATATTAAGCCGGCAGCGAATAATAAAGAAATTTCCGGACTCGTTGTGGCTACTCTTGAAAAAAACGGCAAAGCCACGTTTGTAAATATTGTAGGGAATATAAACATGAATGATATCGGTAAATTAAGCCGTAAGTTTAACTTTCCTTCTCTTGACGGAAAGGATAGTAAGAAAGATAATTAAGCTGCAATAAATTGTCGAAGAAAAAATAATGAACAGAATAACTGTACTCTCAAGCATAACTCTCTTGCTTTTGCTTTCAACAAATCTGCTTGCTCAAACAGGAGATGCTAAATTATCTAATACTCCTCCTGAGGTAACAATTGCCGGTACCCGGCTGCTCAGCATCAATAATGCAATAAGACTTTGTCAATTATTTTAGGTAGGTATTTCTTAACCAATATACTTATATTTACCCGAGGTTAAAACAATTGGAGTTTTGGTATGAGTATACAAGATGATAAAAAGCGTGAACGAATCTACACACATCACAAGACTGTTTTAGATAAAAAAGAATTAATAAAAAAACTACCGGGGTGGAATTTAAATAAATTTGACAGGGTTTTAGATTCATTAAAACAAAAAGAAGTTATTGAGACTATAGGTAATGAAGTAAAGATTTTCATGCTTCCTGCAGCCGAAAAAGAAGTTATAGATGTTAATGATATGGAAGCAAATCATAAATCACGTTTAACAGAGGATGAATCGGAGCTGCTTACATTGTTGTCGATGCAAAGTATAGCTTGTTAGAAGATAAGGTCAATAGACCTTTAATATTAACCTCCGAGGTTTAGTTTCAACCTCAGAGGTTTAGTTTTTCCGGGGTCG
>PLNZ01000451.1 GCA_003142915.1 Ignavibacteriales bacterium
CGAAGAAGAAGCATAGAATAAAACAAAAGAACTCGAATCAAACTTTATAGAATTACGAAACAATATAGAAGATTGGGATGAAGCCGATGAAAACACGGAACATGAAGAATATCAATAATAAAATGCCATTATTTACTCGGAAGGAATTAAATCTCCTAAATTATCTGCATAATCATATACTTCAATTTCATTTCCGTCTAAAAAGGTTAGGTCTTCAAAGGATGTTACTATCCATCTCCACTGTTCCTTATTATTGATAATAACTTTAAACGGTTTGATAAATGCTCCTATGGTAAACAATGAATCATTTTCAATTAAATTTATTTTTTCACTTTTCATGATATTACCTTATTTAAAAACATTTCTTGCATTTTATTGAACTGCTTTACTGATTGGGAAAAAGAATCAAGTCCATCATAGTTCTTGAAAATAAATTCATTTTTAATCTTTACAAAAGGATTCTTCATGACTTCTCTATTAAATTTATCATGAGAAAATTCTTTGGATACGACAAACATTTTTATTCTAAGTTTATGTATTTGATATAGACGTAATAAACCTTTTGTAATATCAGTTGAACGCTCAACTTCAAAAGCGTGTGCTGGATAACCTTCTTCATCAAACCATATTACATCAACAAATTATACTGTATCAAAGCTCAAAGCTGGTATAGAACCTTCAGGTATTTCTTTATCAGGACAAAGTTTCCCTAAATTTCCATAAATACTATTTTTGGAAATATTGGGAGTATAAGTGCGATAATTTAATTGCGCTATAATTTTAATTCTTTTTCTAACATATTATATTTTACTTCCAATATAACCGTAGTCGCCCAAGAAAAATGCTGTAAATGTTGAACGGGTGTCCAGTTTTATTTTATTTATTGTATTCTTTTAAAATTCTTTTTACACACTTGTTAGTTGATTTTTTAACATCATACTCCCAAATTCTAATAACACGCCAACCGGTTTTTCTCAATTCTTTAGAAACTGGTTTATCCCTTAGTTGATTCCGGTTTATTTTATTAATCCAATAGTTCGTATTTGATTGTGGAAGAATAAATCTAGTGGGATGTTTATGCCAGAAATCTGAATCGATGAAAACAGCAATCTTTTTTCTTCTAAAAACTATATCCGGTTTACCAATAATATTATTAGCATAGGTTGAGAAGTATATTCCAGCTTTCCTTAATTCGCTCATTACTATCCTTTCAGGAAGAGTACCCTTCGAGCGAATATTTTGCATATTCTTTTTTCTTTGTTCGGGTGTTAAATTATCCATTAGTGAACAGAAAAATCCATATAGTAATTTTCATCATCTACTTTATAGAAGGTAACATCTGTTCTACCATAATGTTCTAAATCTTCTATATTAATAAATACCCCATTTGCTAAACCCAAACGATTCCTGAAATATTCACCAAGAAGACTATTGTTTTGAGGGGTTTCAATAGCTGCACCCATCGTATTTTTTTGTGCTCTTGTGCAAATAAGAGTTATATTATCATCAGTTAGGACAGTAAAATGTGTTGACCTAATCGGAAAAAAATCACTCCTATAAACCTCTGGATTAAGTTGAATATAAGCTTGATTGGGTTCTCTTCCATTTCGCTGTCCCCAATTCAATCCACCTCTATTATGGATGTTTCCATTTCTGTCTAATAAAGAAACTGTTACACTTTCTAATGTCGTGAAATTGGGCTGAAATATTGGAACGGTTTCTTCAGGAGGTACTTCCACTAATTCCCTTGGCATTCTTCTATAAGCTCTGTCATTAAAAATCTGTACCAAATTTTCTGAATCCGGGTGATTACAATAAATCGAATCATCAACCATACTTTCGAAATATGCTAGGGCATCACTATTATTACATTCTGTCAAAGCTTCTCTTTGCTGTCTTTCATTAAAAGCAGTCTGGGTATAATTTGCTGAACCCAGAAAACCAACACGGGGCTCGTCGTCTGCTAACCAAAGATACATTTTTGAATGAGTTGGTGGAGTGGCAATTCTGTAACTACATTGAAATTGTCCACCAAAATCATTCATTATTTGCATGAATCCATTGTGATTACTAACAGAAATACCTTCTGATGAACTCATTCCAATAATTAACCTAATTTCAATATCTGTTCTTCCTATATTATTTAATTCTGTTAAGTGATGAAATGCCATAGCTGATGTTGCATATCCAGACACAATTAAAAGTTTATTAATGTCTTCCCGAATAGGGTCAATGAGAATACGATGGAAAAGATTATCCGTAATCATCAAATTTCACCTGCTGATTATTGATAA
The DNA here is from genome assembly GCA_003142915.1 of Ignavibacteriales bacterium. Classification (GTDB taxonomy): domain Bacteria; phylum Bacteroidota; class Ignavibacteria; order Ignavibacteriales; family Ignavibacteriaceae; genus FEN-1297. The sequence continues at coordinate 2,295 of PLNZ01000451.1, forward strand.
ATAATATTATTTTTTTCAAAAATGGAAAATTGTTCTTTATTGGAAGAAACATTATAAATTTCTTGATGTTGATAATGAATTAAGGGGTTTATATTGCAATCAATAGAATCATATTCGATTTTTGCAAAAGTATTTAACAAAGCTTCAAAAATAATTTTAACACCCATTGGCGGAACAGCCATACCTATTTGTTTTCTTACACTTTCTTTTGAACCACAGAACTCGAAGTTATCAGGGAAAGTTTGTAATCTTGCTCTTTCTCTGTTTGTCAATGCTCTGTTTTCTTCCCAATGATAAACGTGAGTTCCGCCGCCGCCACTGCCAGTAATCGTGTAAGAAGGTTTATTTGATTCGAGACGCTTATA
>PLNZ01000456.1 GCA_003142915.1 Ignavibacteriales bacterium
GAATTTCTTTTACGGCAATAAAATCTCGAATGTTTAGTAAGTATAAATATATTTAGGTTAAATTAAAATCTGATGAAATATAAATAATTATTCCTAAATTATAGTGCACGATTTAAGAAAAGGTTTGCGGTCAAAATATTTTTTAAATTAATTTAAGGAAAATTATATGCAAAACTGGAATTTAAAAACTGGATTATCTTTGATATGTTGTTTATTACTTATCAACAGCTCAATTGCTTTTGCTCAACAAAGTAATAAAACTATGCAAAATAAAAAACAGGCGCAAACAAATGATAAACCTATTGCACCCTGGAACAAAGATATAAGAGTAAGCCCTAAAGCATCTGTTGTACAAACCATTGGAATTACAGATGTTATTGTTTCATATAGTTCACCCGGAGTAAAAGGTAGAAAAATTTGGGGAGGCTTGGTACCATTTAATAAGGTTTGGCGCGCAGGTGCTAATGAAGCAACAAAATTTTCATTCAGCGGTGATGTTTGGATTGATGGTAAAAAACTTCCTGCTGGTTCATACGGATTCTTTGTAATCCCCGGAGAAAAGGAATGGACTATAATATTTAATAAAATGGCCGACCAATGGGGTGCTTTCGAGTATAATGAATCCCAGGATGCGCTTCGAATTAATATTACTCCGCAGCAGGGGAACTACCATGAATGGCTCGATTATACATTTAGTGATATTAGCGTCAATATTCATGGAAAAAATTCTGCAATTGTAAATTTAAATTGGGAGAAAATAAGTCTTCCTTTTAAAATAGAAACAGAAGTAAAATAATATATGGGTTTTACGAAAAATCATTGCTGTCCAAAATAGAATAAAAATTTTAATAACAATCTGTTTTGGACAGCTATTTCCGGTATGTATTTCCCCGCCAAAATTTTTTTAATCCATAAAGAATTTTTGTAATTTTACCGCATTAATAACATGGGTTCTATGGAGATACATAGTATAGTTATGGTAAAGCAGGTACCTGATACTGCTAATATATCCGGTCAGGTTATGAAGGAAGACGGCACAGTAAATAGAGCTAAACTTCCTGCTATTTTTAATCACGAAGACAGAGTTGCTCTCGAATTGGCTTTGCAAATCAAAGATCAATACGGAGGCAGGGTTACTGTAATTACAATGGGACCGCCGCGCGCTTCCGATATATTGCGCGAATGCATTTTTATGGGTGCCGATGATGCCATATTGATTAGTGATAGAAAATTTGCAGGTGCGGATACTCTTGCTACTTCTTATGTTCTTTCCGAAGCTATAAAGAAAATCGGCAATTATGATTTTGTTTTTGCCGGAAGACAGGCAATAGATGGCGATACTGCTCAAGTGGGTCCGCAGACTGCTGAGAAATTGAACATCCCCCAAATCACTTATGCTGAAGAAATTCTTGAAGTAACTGAAACTTACGTGAAAGTTAGAAGAAAAATAGACGGCGGCTTTGAAATTCTTGAATCAAAGCTCCCGGTTTTGATTACTGCTTTGAAAGATTCGGCTTTTCCCAGACCATTTAAAGCTAAAAGAGTAATGGCATATAAGAACGCTAAAACTTTGATGGAACTGGAAAAATTAACCGAAGGGAATTCACTTCTCTATATAGACCAGCTTAAAGATGAATACCAATCTAAACATCTTTATATTCAGACATTAACAATGGATGATTTGAAACTTGATGAATTAAGATGTGGTGTTCATGGTTCGCCTACTAAGGTATATAAGATAGAATCAGTTGTGCTTGCCGGCGGAAGCCTGGAAATGATAGAACCAAATAAAGCAGGTATGAGTTATTTAATTGATAAATTAATGGAAGATCATATACTAGGATAAATCTGTGGAGATACAAAACAAAGATGTTTGGGTTTTTATTGAGCAGCGAAATGGGAAGCCTGCAGATGTAAGCTTTGAGCTTTTATCTAAAGGCAAAAAATTAGCTGAAAAATTAAATGGAAGTTTAAAAGCCGTTGTTATTGGTAATAAAATTAAACAACTTGCAGAGGAAACATTCAAATACGGCGCAGTCGAAGTACTGGTTGTTGATAATCCCGAACTTGAACATTACAGAACTATGCCTTACAGCAGGATATTAATTGAGCTTGTTGAAACACATAAACCACGTATAATACTTTATGGTGCGACAATAATTGGAAGAGATTTAGCTCCGCGGGTAGCTTCTCATACAAGAAGTGGATTAACAGCAGACTGCACCGATTTACAAGTTTCGACTGTTAAATATCTGAAACATGATTATAAAAATCTTCTTCTCCAGATAAGACCTGCTTTTGGAGGGAATATAATTGCAACTATTATTTCCCCGGAGGTTGAAACTCAAATGGCTACTGTAAGAGAAGGAGTAATGAGATTTGAGCCAATGCCAAATCCGGTGAAAGGGAAAATTACCGAGATACCGTATATTGCATGTGATTATGATAATATTATAAAGATTATAGAACAGCACCGTCAGGAAAACAAAGTAAATTTGAAAGGTGCTTCTATTATCGTTTCGGGAGGTTATGGTATCGGATCCAAAAGTAATTTTAAACTTATCAATGAACTTGCTGCAGCAGTAGGTGGGGAAGTAGCTGGTTCTCGCGCAGCTGTTGATGCGGGTTTTATAGCCGTTGACCGCCAGGTGGGACAGACCGGCGTAACTGTAAGACCGAAGCTTTACATAGCATGCGGAATTTCTGGTGCAATACAGCATAGGGCTGGAATGAACGAATCTAATAAGATAATTGCTATAAATACCGATCCTGATGCGCCGATTTTTAGCGTTGCACATTACGGAATTGTCGGCGATGTAATGCAGATCATTCCTATGTTTATAAACGAATTCAAGCAAAAATTGAGATGATTTGATGGCAAATTATTTTTTAGACAATACCGATCTGGTTTATCAATTTGAAAGATTAGATTTAAAAGAAGTTGTTGAGTTGACTGAAGATAACTATAAACAGGCTAAAAAGTTTAATTATGCGCCGGTTAATTATGAAGATGCTATTGAAAATTACAGAAAGGTAATGGAAGTTGTTGGAGATATTGCCGCAAATTATATAGCTCCGAGGGCAGCTTCTATTGATGAAGAAGGCGCTGTCTTTGAAAACGGGAAAGTTAGTTATGCTAAGGGAACTCGCGAAGCTCTTGATATCCTTTCCAAAGCGGAACTTATGGGTATGATATTGCCGCGCGAATACGGTGGTTTAAACTTTCCTACAACAATCTACATGATAGCTACAGAGCTGATTTCCCGTGCCGACGCTTCTTTGATGAATCTTTTCGGTTTGCAAGATATTGGAAAAACAATCGCTCAGTTCGCGGATGAAAATCAAAAAGAAGAATTTCTTCCCGACTTCTCTTCCGGTAAATATACAGGAGCAATGGCATTGACGGAACCCGATGCCGGATCAGATTTGCAAGCGGTTAAGTTAAGCGCTTACCAGGATGATAATGGGAAATGGTTCTTACGCGGTGTAAAAAGATTTATTACCAACGGCAATGGTGATGTTCTTCTTGTTCTTGCACGAACTGAACCCGGGACAAAAGATGCACGCGGCTTAAGCTTGTTTGTCTGTCATCATGACGAAACATTGAAGGTGCGACGTATTGAACATAAACTTGGAATTCACGGTTCTCCCACATGTGAACTTCAATTTAATGATACGCCCGCACAATTAGTCGGAACAAGAAGATTCGGGCTTCTTAAATATGTTATATATTTAATGAACAGGGCACGCATCGGTATTGGTGCACAGTCATTAGGAATTGCGCAGCAGGCTTATGAAGAGGCTCTGAAATACGCAAAAGCAAGAGAACAATTCGGCAAATCTATTTATTATCTGCCGGTTATCTCTAATATGCTTATAGATATGAAGGTGGCAATTGAGGCAAACAGATCTTTGTTCTACTCAACCTGTATCCGGCTTGACAAAAAGGAAAAATATGAAGAGCTTGTAGATACTCTCAAAGCAGCAAAAAAACCTTTTGCTGCCGAGAATGAAAAATTAAAAGAAGCAACAAAAATAGTATCGTTTTTAACACCTCTTACCAAGTATTTTTTGAGTGAATCGGCAAATAAAATTACTTATGATTCTTTACAGGTTCACGGCGGTACAGGCTATATGAAGGAGTTTAGTGTTGAAAGATTATCACGCGATGCACGTATAACCAATATATATGAAGGAACTTCACAAATGCAGATTGTTGCCGCTGCCGGTGGCGCAATCAATGATGTGTTTGCAGAATTCTTTGATGCTTCTGAAAAAAAAGAATATAAGGGCAGCTTGATAAAGCTTCTTGACAGTCTTAGAGAAATAAGAGAACTATACAAGGATTGCCTTAAATACGTTAAAGATAAAAAAGACTCCAATTTCCAGGATGTTGCAGCTAAAGATTTAGTTGAAATGTATGGCTATATTTATGTCGGATTCCTTTTACTTAATGAAGCTGACTATAGCCGGCAAAAAGTTTTCACTGCCAGAAGGTATATTCTTGACAGCCTTGCGAAATCAAGAAAGAACACTGAGTCTATAAAAAATGAATTATATTCCGATGTCCTTCACGCAGATACAATTTTAATATAAAATACACGGGGTTAAACTATGAGCAAAAGCTGCATTATTTACAGATTCTTCGATGACCGCGAAGAAAAACATTATTTAAATAGTTCTTTAGATCATCAAAAACTTGAAGAGCTTGTAGAGGCATATAAAAAAGAAAATAAAGATAAAGTCTATGCGAAAGAATTTATCAATTTCCTTTTCAAATATGATCCTGAAGCAACTGAAGTTGAAGTAAGAGATTTTTACTTTTAATATTAACCTCCGAGGTTTGGCTTCAACCTCAAGGTTTGGCTTCAACCTCAAGGTTTGGCTTCAACCTCAGAGGTTTGGCTTCAACCTCAGAGGTTTAATCTTTCCGGGNNGCTTGCGGCGGGGTAATTCATTATTCTAATATGAGACTCACTTTGCAGATAAGTCTCACGTAATGATATTAAAAATATTCCCTCTTCCTAAAATCATATCCGGATCAAAAATTTTTTTTAATCCGATCATTTTATCAATTGTATCCTGCCCATACATTAGAAGAAAATAATCGGTTTTTAATTTTCCTATACCATGCTCGGCAGATATAGTTCCCCCAAGCACAATTGCTTTCTTGCATATTTCCCGGTAAATATTTACGCCGGTATTATATTCTTCCTCATTCTTCGGCAGCATATTCAAATGGATATGAGAATTGCCCGCATGACCGTATATTACAAAATTTAATTTTTCTTCTTCAACAAGCTTCTTGCAATAATAATATAATTCTTCAAATTTATCGTCAGGTACGGCCGCGTCCGTTCCCAGCTTTTTTAAATTATTCTTTGCGATATACTCATTTATTTTTTCTGATATGGAATGGCGGAATTCCTGTATTTTCTTTTTATCATCTTCCGTTACGGCAAACCATGCGCTTTCTTCATCGCCGTGAAATTCATTTATCAAGTTCATCCATTCTTCAAAAAAAGTATCTTCATTTTCCATGGTAACTTCCTGCTCAAACCATACGCCTGCTTTTGCGGCGCTCGGAATTAGAGGTTTATCGTCGTGTAAAAATTTTAAAGTTCTCTCATCAAAATATTCCAGAGCCAATGCCTCGATACATCTGGGATCAAGTCTAAGTCGGGTATTGATGGAAATATCCCTTGCTTTAGCGATAAAGTTCAAAGCATTTATTTCTTTTTTAAAAAAAACAACGCATGAAATTAGTTTTTCCGGCAGCGGTATAAGCTTTAGTTTTATTTTCGATATCACTCCAAGTGTTCCTTCGGAGCCTATGAACAGATCAATCGCATCCATATCCTTTTTACAATAATAACCGGCGGCATTTTTTGTTGCAGGCATTTTGTAATCCGGCAAATCTATATTTATAATTCTATCCGCTTCGGTTTTTATAGAAAGCTTATATCCGTCTGCTATAACTGAACCCCGTTTTAATTTTAATAAATCCCCATCGGGCAAAACGATGTCCATCTCTACAACATAATTTCTTGTAGGACCATATTTAAAAGTTTTTTCACCGGAAGCGTTTGTTGCGACAGTTCCCCCTAAATAACAATTCTTTTCCGTAGGATCGGGAGGATACATAAGGTTTTGTTCTTTTACTTTTTCCTGAAATTCAAATAATAATACTCCGGGCTCAACTACAGCATAAAGTTGTTCCCTGTTTAGTTCAATTATCCTGTTTAGCTTTTCCGTCGAAATTACTATACCCCCCCTTGGAACTCTTGCCCCTGTAAGTCCTGTTCCATTCCCGGAAATAGTAACAGCGATATTTTTTCTGAATGCTTCTTTTAATATTTCCGAGATATCCTGTTCATTTTCAGGAAAATAGACGGCATCGCAAAACCCTTTGAAGTTGGATGAATCTAATAGATAATTCTGAATTTCGTCAGGTGAAGTTTTTATTATCATTGAATTAAAAAAATTCTATTTACAAATATGAAAGGTCAACCCTGAAGTTGAGTACGGAGAATCTCCAGGTATTTTTTTTGATATTCAATTCCCGGGACGTCGTCATTTCTACTTCCTTCAAAGAGAGAATCAACTTGAGCCAAAGAAATATCAAATTCCGTCAGAAGACTATCAAGTGCAGCGAACATATTTATCATGGGATAACCATAATTTCGAAGATAGTGAATTAATTTTAGAGTTCTAAATCCGTCAAACCATCTTATTTTCTGTCGTTGAATTTGCTCAATTGTTTTTGAATTATCTAAAATTCTTTGCCATTCGACTTCGAATCTCTGATTAATTAAAAAGGCATACAAGCTTACATCAATTTCTTTGGCTAATTTAAGCAGGGAATAGACTGAATATTGAGCATTACTATTAAATATTTTTAACCACTCTTTTAATATATGAAAACATTTAGGATCATAGAGTAAGTATTCGTCCTGAATGTCCGCAAGAAAACGATTTA
>PLNZ01000067.1 GCA_003142915.1 Ignavibacteriales bacterium
AAATCACATTCAGGATCGGGAGTTGCAAAATTTATTGTCGGGGGAACTATATTATTTTTAATTGCAAGAATGCAGGCAATGGCTTCAACAGCGCCGGCTGCGCCGAGTAAATGCCCGACCATACTTTTTGTTGAAGATACATTCATTTTATATGCATAATCGCCGAAAACCTTTTTAATCGCCTTTGTTTCTGCAATATCTCCGGGAGGGGTGGAGGTGCCGTGCATATTTATATAATCTACGTCCTCTTTGTTTATTCCTGCCGTTTTAATCGCCATTTCCAATGCAAGAATAGCGCCGGTTCCCTGAGGATGCGGGGCAGTAATATGATAGGCGTCTGACGAAAGCCCGGCGCCTATAATCTCTGCATAAATTTTAGCCCCGCGTTTTTTAGCAATTTCTAATTCCTCAAGAATAAGAGCGCCGCTTCCTTCACCCATAACAAAACCATCCCTCGTTATATCAAAAGGCCTGCTTGCGGTTTTAGGATCATCATTCCTTGTAGAAAGAGCTTTTGAAGCATTAAATCCTGCAACTCCTATTTCAAGAATTCCGGCTTCACTTCCTCCCGAAAGCACCCTGTCTGTTAATCCGTTACTGATAAGAAGGTAAGCATCAATCATATTATTATTTGCGGTTGCACATGCGGTAACTATGCAATGGTTCGGCCCCTGGAAGCCGTATTCAATAGCAATTAATCCGCTTGCAATATTTGGGATCATCATGGGGATAAAAAATGGCGAAACCCTGTCCGGCCCTTCGGTATGATTTATTACAGCTTGCTTATAGAAGGTGGTAAATCCCCCGATACCGCTCCCGAAAATAACCCCGGTTCTTTGCTTTTCTTCAATAGTCATTTTTTCGGGGACAAGTCCGGAATCGAGTATTGCCATTTTAGCTGCACCCATAGCATATTGACAGAACGGATCCAGTTTTCTTGCGCTTTTCTTATCCATATAATTATTAGGATCGAATCCTTTTAATTCACACGCAAATTTTGTTTCGACTCGGGAAGTATCAAAGTGTTTTATAAAATCGCAGCCGCTTACACAGTTCATCATGCTGTTCCAAAAATCGGCCACAGTCAACCCGATTGGAGTTAAAGCTCCCATGCCTGTTATAACTACTCTTCTCTTATTTTCAGACATCATATTCCTTAATTAATTTCCGATTTTTTATTCCGCAGATTGCGGCTAAATATTACAGAAGTTTTACAAAAGTCGTTTTGAAAATCACCGGCAAAAATAAGAAGAAATTTCTAATAATAATAAAATCTAATTGCCTGGATGTTTCGTTAAACAGCTTAGAATTCAAATATTAAAGGATTGAAAATTATGGTATTAAAATTTGTAATACTTAATAGGTAATTCAAAAACAAAGAATACGGATAATCCGGTAGTTTGGCAGTGCAAAGCTGAGGCAATCTTCCTTCAAATTCAGGTCTTATTTTTTTACTTGTTCACTGTTTTGGTTCTTGTTAGGAAATAACCGTAAATTTGTAATCAGGAAAAAATTGATTTGTCAACGCCTAATAGGTAAATTTGTTAAAATTAAATATTGCTGTTGAAGATAAGAATTCTAAGGCAAGAACCGGTTATTTTGAAACGGCGCACGGAATTGTAGAAACACCTATCTTTATGCCGGTTGGCACCCAGGGTACGGTAAAAGCCGTCAATCAAAGCTACTTAGAATCAGATATTCATGCGCAAATTGTTCTTTCTAATACTTATCATCTTTATTTAAGACCCGGAACAGAAGTATTATTCGAAGCCGGCGGACTTCATAAGTTTATGAATTGGCACAAACCAATTTTAACCGACAGCGGCGGATACCAGGTTTTCAGCCTTTCCGGGTTAAGGAAGCTTAAAACAGACGGCGTTGAATTCCGTTCGCATATAGACGGCTCAAAGCATCTTTTTACGCCTGAAAAAGTGGTTGGAATTCAAAGAGTAATTGGTTCCGATATAATGATGTCGCTTGATGAATGTACTCCTTATCCGTGTGAATATGAATATGCTGCCAAATCGGTAAAATTAACATCCGACTGGGCAATATTAAATAAAGAAGCTTTTAATAATACGCAGCCTTTATACGGGCATAAGCAGTTCCTGTTTGGAATTATCCAGGGAAGTGTTTATAAAGATTTAAGAGAAAAATCGGCAGTTCATCTTTTAAATATTGATTTCGACGGTTATGCGATTGGCGGATTGGCTGTAGGCGAGCCTACTGAAGTTATGTATGATATAGTCGATTTTACAACCGGCTTTATGCCTAAAGACAAGCCAAGATACTTAATGGGTGTAGGTAGACCGGAAAATATTCTTGAGGCTGTTGAAAGAGGGATAGATATGTTTGATTGCGTTATGCCTACACGGAATGCCCGTAATTCAAACCTGTTTACATCTGCCGGAGTTTTATCTATGCGTAATGCAAGGTATAAAAATGATTTTAATACCATAGATGAGAATTGTGATTGTTATACTTGTTCAAATTATACAAAAGCATATTTAAGACATTTATTCATTGCAGGAGAAATTCTTGCACTTGAGCTTGCAAGTATTCACAATCTTCATTATTACCTGAATCTTGTTAAGGATGCCGGGGATCATATTAAAAATGGAAATTTTCAGGAATGGAAATCAGAGATTGTTTCTAAAATATCATTAAACGTAAATAACAAATCGGAGGATTAATTGGAATCTATATTAGCAATGGCACCTCCGCCAAACGGCGGCGGCGGTGGAAGTATGTATAGCACAATAATTATGTTTGGCGCTATTTTTCTAATCTTTTATTTTATGATAATAAGACCGCAGCAAAAGAGAGCAAAAGACAGAGAAAAATTGCTTTCTAATATGCAGAAGGGTGATAAAGTAATTACAAGCGCGGGATTGCACGGTACTATTGTTCATATTGATGAAAAAACCGTGTTATTACAGGTAAGCGATAATGTGAAATTGAAATATGAACGTTCCGCTATTGCAACAATAATACCTTCCAGCGCTAAAGAAATTAATTGATTTATTCATATGATTTAAATCTAAAGAAACTAAATTTAATATTTTGTTGTTAATTAAGTTTGGGAATAAAAAAGGCAGAGATATAATGTTTTGTTCAGTTGATGAGGCTATTGAGGAGTTTAGAAATGGCAGGCTTCTTATTATTATTGATGATGAAGACAGAGAAAATGAAGGGGATTTTGTTTGCGCAGCCGAATTTATAACCTCTGAAATAGTCAATTTTATGACAAAGAACGGCAGGGGAATGATTTGTACACCGGCAACTGGAAAGAGATTGGATCAGCTTGGAATTTCCTTAATGGTAGATTCTAATTCTGCATTACACGGAACTCAATTTACGGTAACGATTGATGCTAAAGAAGGGACTTCAACAGGCATCTCCGCGAGCGACAGAGCTATCACGATTAAGAAAATAATAGATGAGAATTCAAAGTCAGATGACTTCGCCCGCCCAGGGCATATCTTTCCACTGCGTGCCTTAGATGAAGGAGTTCTAAGACGTGCCGGTCATACGGAAGCAGTAGTTGATCTTTGCAAACTTGCAAACCTGCAGCCTATTGGTGTTTTGTGCGAAATTCTTAACGATGACGGCAAAATGGCTCGTACGCCTGACTTATTGAAAGTTGCTGAAAAATTTAAAATTAAAATTCTTACCGTTAAAGATCTTATTGAATACAGACTGAGAAAAGAAAGACTGATTGAAAAGGTTACCGAGGCTAAGCTTCCTACTTTTTACGGTGATTTCATCGTTAAAGTGTATACAAACCAGATTGATCGTAAAGAACATATTGCACTTATTAAAGGCGAGATAAATCCGGAAAAGCCCGTGCTTGTAAGAATGCACTCGGAATGCCTGACAGGCGATGTTTTCCATTCTCTTCGGTGCGACTGCCATGACCAGCTAAATGCTTCTCTTGAAATGATTGGAGAAGAGGATGCCGGCGTAGTTGTATACATGCGGCAGGAAGGCAGGGGAATCGGGCTGCTAAATAAAATACGGGCTTATCATCTACAGGATGAGGGAAAAGATACGGTTGAGGCGAATGAAGCTTTGGGGTTCAAACCCGATCTTCGTGATTATGGGATCGGCGCTCAAATTTTGTTAGACCTTGGTGTAAGAAAGATTAAGCTGCTTACAAATAATCCTAAAAAGATTATCGGGTTAAAGGGATACGGTCTTGAAATTGTTGAACGGGTACCGATAGAAATTCCGCCGAATGATAATAATTTAAAGTACCTGAAAACTAAACGTGATAAGATGGGGCATTTTATTCTAAAGTAGGAATTAGATGCGGGGCCGGACAACCTGCCCAGCCCGCATTATATTTTAAAGTAATTCTAAAATATTTGAACTATTAACAATTTCGGTTATAAGACCTTTTTGCTTGCCTCCCTTAGGCGAGGGACCTTCCATTGTATAAGAAATATTAACCTGCGTTTTTACATTTGATTTCTGAATGCATCCTTTAGTTAAATTAAAATAAATTATTCCGCTTGCAGTAGGCTGCGGTCTCGTAAAATTTACTTTTGTTCCGTGTTCTTCATATTTAGTATCGCCGGAAACAATACTTTTCAGCCCGGCTTCAATAGATGCGAGTGTATCGCTGCCGTATTTTTCCAAACCTGTTACTTTAAATAAATTAGTATTTTCAAGTTTAAATATTAGGAATTGTGTTTCCGGTTGCGGATTTGCCCATGAGGAATCTTTCATCAAGGTTTGGGATGGCATTTCTCTGAAAATTTGAATTAAGAGCGGTTTTAATTCTCCCTGGGTTATACTATTTCGTAGACCTTCTTTTTGCTCATTCGTTACAGTTGGAGGAGCTTTTTGCAATTGGAGAAATTTATCTACAATCTTATCGGCGCGGAAAATTTCAAGTATGCCGCCGTTTTTTCCTACCCGGAGGCTAAAGGTATTGTTGATTAATGATTCGTATTGAGCATAAGTTTTCAGATCGGTGGAATCCTTTGTCTTTCCCGACTGATAATTAAGCACCTGCCCATTTGCTAAGGCGTTCATAAGGATAGAAGAAATGTTGCATGAGAATTCCATTACGCCGTCTTTATCTATATCATTAAGGGTGATATCAGCTAAATAAACAATACTCTGTCTGACTAACTGCGTAATAATACTGTCGGCTTTAAAAGATTTTTTGTCATCCGTAAATGAAGCAAGACGGTATTGATAAGTTTGCCCTTTTTGAAATTTAAAGTGAATCGAAAAATTCACATTGGGATTATCAAGAGGTACAGTTTTAATTTGGGTTGTATCAACTTTAAGCTTGCTGCTTAAATCTTCCGTTTTGTTTTCTGTTTTTTTATTACATCCCAACAGCAGAAAACTAAAGATCAATAACGCTAAGATTTTTTTCATTATCACTTCCTTTTATAATAAAAGAATATCAATTAATAATTAAAATTAGATCCCGGAATTTTCTAATAATTCTTTTCTTGAAAAAAAATGAGCTATTTCAATAGCTGCATTTTCATCGGAATCCGAACCATGAATTACATTTTCAGCTTTGCTGTCTGCATAAAGCTTCCTGATTGTTCCAGGATCTGCTTCGGCAGGATCGGTTGCGCCTATAAGTTTTCTGAAATCTGCGACGGCATTTTCTTTTTCCAACGCAATTGGAACGCATGAACCCGAAGTCATATATTCAATAAGCCCTTCAAAAAAAGGTTTTCC
>PLNZ01000383.1 GCA_003142915.1 Ignavibacteriales bacterium
CAACCTGTTTCCAGTCCCTCATTAAATATGGTGTAGGCATGTTGGGCATATTATTAATCGTACTGACGCTGAGTTGTTGTGAATAACTATTTGCCGTCATAATAATATATAGAATTATAATTATGGTAGATAATTTTGATTTAGAGATATTTCTAAAGAAGGTCTTCATGATCGTTTCCTCATCTGAACATTGACAGTTAACCCGGTGGTTAAAATATATCAATCAGTTTTTATGACTACTATAGAAATCAAGTAATGTCTTTTTTGCTATTGGGTTTTGCTCAACCGCAAGTAAGGTTAATAATGATTCTATAGTGGATTCAGCGCCGGAGTTTTTGTTAATTTCATTGACATTATCTATTCCGTCAAAACAAATTCCATTTTCCGGATTGTATACAGCTTTTCCTAAAATATTTTTACCTAAAAGCCATTCAGCAGCTTCACCGGCTAATTTAGCCAATGCGAGGTCACCGGAACCGAGACACGCCATTACAACCGGACGAATGCCATATGCAATTTGTGTGAATTTAGAGCTGTCTTTAATTACAATTTGTCCGGAACGCTTTTCAATAGAGAAATAATTTATGTAATCATTATTTATTAAGAACGGGTAGAAGTTTTTAATTTCTTTCAATGCACTGTTAATATATTCACGTTTATTTAAAAGTTTACCGGCGTAAATCAAAGCATCGGATTGACTGTTTCCCCACATATGCCACGTGTTTTGCCAGCTCAGGAAAGCATAATACGGAAAATTATCTTTATCTCCTGCCTGCATCTGCATAATACCATCGCACAAATGCTCAATCTCTTTTTTAATCGCNNTTTTGTTCAATTCATAGTAAACGGACAATCCTTTTGCTATAATCGCAGCCTGATCTGCTGCTGTTTCCCATGGAAGCCAGGCAGGCAGGTTAAAACCGCCGTAAGACGAAGTGGAATCGGAATTATTTTTATTTAGCCAAGAAATAGTTGAATTAATACCTTTGTCTAACGATGGCTTTATTTGGCTAAATACTTCTTTGTCCCGTTCCTTATAGAATTTTCGGGCTTCTGCTAATGCCCATATAGCCCGCCAGGACCACCAGTTCGGTTCTGCAACGCTGGTTTTATATGTTGTATCTCTAGTGTAATCTTTCCAGATAAAGTTATAAAAAAACCCGTTATCAGCCTGCATGTAAATCAGGAAGTTCGTCAAACCTCTGATTTTATTCAATAAACTTTTGTCTTTTGTTACTTCATAATATCTTATATAAAAGACCAAAGCTCTTGCCGCATCATCAACACATGCTATACCCTCGCCCGAAGCCTCTACATAATGGTAATCAGGGTAATCAGCATAAATGTGGATTATTCCCATTTCTTTCCCGTTAACATTAATATCCTGAAACAAATGATCTAAATGAGAAGTATTAACGAGCGAAGATGTTTGAATTTGCCGTGCATCCGTTTTAGATAAAATTAATCCGGTAATTAAAAAACAAACTAAAATGAGCTTATATAAATTGTATTTCATAATATATTTTATAACAGAGTTATTAATTACTTCAAACATTACACCATTTATAGTATATGCAATAACGGTAGAGCCGTGAAATGTTTATAGATAAAATTATAAAAGCTTATGTTCAATAGCATCGTCAGATGCGGCATGGTGAACAAATCAGGCATACACTATATCACCGCTTTGCGGTTCTTATTGATTTTTTTGATTGCGGTTATGCTATAAACATGCCGATTCTCCGAAGCTAAGGAAAGATAAAACAACTCATTCATACTTTTATAATGTTTTATTATTTTATAAATGCACACAAACCTGCCTGACATGCCGGTAGGTCATCCTCCCGGCAGACAGGTATTTTAACCATACGGCATGAGGAAATATAAATCTCATTAACCGTCGAGTCTCGGCCCAGCCGAGACAGAGGAACGAAATATCTATATATGAATGAATGCAAATAAAAATTAAAAGAATTATTAAAATTTTGATTAAAATAAATATTTTAATTCTTGCGATACTTCATTAGTTACTTACAAAGCGACAACAAATAATCGATAGTAGTTGTAGCAAGACAAATATTGGTATCTGCACCGGAGTAATAAATTTTTATCCCGCCGTTATCTTCTGCTATCCATCCATTAGAAAAAATTACATTACCGACATCGCCTATCCTTTCATAATCCAGGTCAGGCGCTAAAACCGGGCTTGAACATTTGCCTTTTAATACCCATGGTTTTTGCAAATCTAAAAGCATTACACCAAGCTTATAAATTGAGCTTATTCCAAAGCCTCTTACTCCATGATAGAGTAAAAGCCAACCGTCTTTTGTTTTTATAGGAGTAGTGGAAATTCCAATCTTATCTGCTTCCCATGTACCGGGTGCAGGCTCGGCTAAGCACTCATATCCGCCCCAATGAAGAAGGTCATTGCTTTTGGCAACCCATATATTTTGTCTTTGTTCCGCAGAAGGTCTATCGATTTTCCAATAAAACCCATTTATCTTTTCGGGAAAGATTGTGCAATCTTTATTGGATGGTTCACTTATGGGTCCATGTAATTTATATTTTTTAAAATCGGTTGTTTCCGCCAATAACACAAGAGGCATGTATTTAGAATACCCCGTATATGTTAAAAAATATTTATTTTCTATATTAACTACCCTTGCGTCTTCAATTCCCCATTCTGCATATTTATAGAAATTATCATGCTCTTCCGGAGTCAAACAAAGATTAGGCTCGACCTCGAAGTTTATCCCATCTTTACTTCTTGCAAGAACAAATGATGATCTTCCATTAGGCATCTCTACACGGCAGAAAAGTAAATATTCATTTCCAAATTTAACTGCACCGGGATTAAAGATACTATTGACATCAAATGGAACATCCTTTTTAGTTAATATGGGATTTTTACTGTATCTGGTCATTTTCACTATTGAACCTCTAAACCTTTTTATTACTGAATATTTTCTAATCTAATCATTTCAATTCTTTTCTGTCAGTTCTGCAAGCAAACCAGGCAAAAATATTTTTGCAAAACCTGAGTACGAATCGGACATTGCATAAGGAATAATTAATTCATCATTATGAACAATGGAACCGCACGAATACACTACATTCGGTACGTAACCTTCCCTTTCATTTTCCAAAGGTTCAATTAAAGGTGATTTTAACCTTCCTATAATTCTTGAAGGATCATTAAGATCAAGCAATATTGCACTCAACGAATATTTTCTGAATGGACCTACTGCATGCGTAAGCAGCAGCCAACCTTCTTTTGTTTCTATAGGAGAACCGCAATTACCCAATTGGATAAATTCCCACGGTTCAACCGGTACTCGGTGCTGTTTATATTCATCCCATCTATGCAAGTCATCTGAGAACATAATTTGTAAATTCTCACCGCCCTGTCTGGAGGATAAAACATATTTCCCATTTACTTTCCTTGGAAATAAAGCCATTCCCTTATCCTGTATTGCATTGCCGTGCAATGTACATATACTAAAGTTCAAAAAATCTTTTGTCTCAATTAGCTGGGTGCCAAAAGTTCTGCCGTTGTCTGCAGTATAAGTTGCATAATATGTAACGGAACCATTATCATCTGTAAACTTTACGAATCTTGCATCTTCCATACCGACAACTTCATTTTGCGAATATGGAAATATTATACGTTCGGAAACAGCAGTTGATTCATTAAATGTTATTTCATAATTAGCCTCTGAAAAATTCAGGATTTTTTCGATGAACATTTTAATATTTTCATCACGGCAAGCCTTGAGTTCCTCATTTAATATTTTTTTAACCTGCTTATAAGTAAAAGATTGAGGCAGCTTGCTAAATATATTTTTCTCAACATCGTTTTTTGAATGAATAATCTTTGTTAATAAATCTTTTCCAATAATTTTCTCTTCATTAACAACCGGAAGTTCACAGAAACGGGAAGTTTCATCAAAATATATTTCACAGTTCTCATCAATTATACCGCTTCTGAATTCCAGCGAAGAAATATGCCCTTCCCCAGTGGCGCGAAGACTCATAATAAATCTGAGCACACCCGATTTCAAAAAACTTTGGTCCGGATGAGAAACTATCGAAGGATTAAATAAAGAAGCGGCTTCGATTGAATATTCTTTTGAAAAGTAAGCTCCAAGAAGCAGTTTCCTTTCACTTGAAATATCTTCTTTTGTGTACTTTGCAATTTGTTCATAATTTCCAATCAATTTACGCTTAAAATTAAGATGCCGAAAAGAGAAATCCTGCATTACTCTTTCTAATTGATGAACAGCTTCCTGCTCAGGTAAAGAAAGTACGCGGTGAATTACATTCAATATCCTTTGTTCATTCCCTACATTAAAATATTGTAAAATTACTCTTACCGGTTTAGGACCTATTTTTTTTGTCAGACGTGAAACGAACATCTTTATCCTTTTATCATTCTTTTAAACCTGTTGCTGCCATGCTTTGTATAAAATATTGCTGGAAGAAAAGATACGCCAGAACTATAGGAAGCGCCAGCATAGTTGCCGCTGCAAGTTTGACCCCAAGCTGGGATTCTGCAGCGCCGCCTACGGCAAATAAAGTAACAAGCTGCGGCATTGTCATTAATTGACTATCTCTAATTACTATTAAAGGCCATAGCACTTCATTCCATGAAGCCATAAAAGTTATAATTCCTATTGTAACTAAAGCAGGAATTGAATTTGGCCAAAGAATTTTAAAAATAATTTTAATTTCTCCGCAACCGTCCAGCCTTGCAGCATCAATCAAATCCTGAGGAATACTTTTAAAATATTGCCTGAACATTATTATGCCCAGAGCATTCATAAGATAAGGCACTATTAAAGCCCAATAAGTATCTACCCACCCGAATTTAACCATAATAATATATTGAGGTATTAATGTTATCTGGAACGGCAGAGTCATAGTAAAAATGATAATATAGAAGATTAAATTGCGTCCTTTGAATTCAAGACGTGAAAGCGCATACCCGACCATTGAACCAAAGACCAATACTCCGAATGTCACGGCTGATGACACAATAATACTATTGATAAAAGCTCTTCCTATAGGAATTTTACCAAGCATCTGTGTATAACTGTTCAATGTAAGCTTATTCGGGATAAACGTAAGATTTCCTATCTGGTTTTCCGGTGTTATTGATGCCGTTATCATCCAGATAAATGGGTAGAGAAAAATTAAGGCACCTGCAATAAGCAATATGTAGAATAATATCTTCTTCATTTATCTTTCTCAATAAATTTCTTTTGGATAGCCACAACACTTAATATCAATAGTGCAAAGAATAAACCGAGCGTTGCCGAATACCCCATGTGATAATAGAAAAATCCCTGCTTATAAATATAAAGGACTGCCGAAAGAGTACTATTCAAAGGTCCACCTCCCGTCATTACATAAGGCTCAATAAACAAAGAAAATCCTCCTATAGTCGATAAGACAACAACCATAAAGATTGTCGGATTTATCATTGGCAGCGTTATCTTGAAAAATTTCTGCCAGTGGGTAGCGCCTTCGAGATCAGCCGCCTCATAATAATGTACAGGTACTGTCTGCAAACCAACGAGGAATAATATTATATACAATCCAACATTTTTCCACGTAGCCATAATCGCGATAGACGGCATCGCCCATGAAGGATCCACAAGCCATCCTATTCTACCTAATCCAATTGCGGTTAATATTTTATTAAACAGTCCTGTATCAAACCCGTATAGCTGCTGCCAAAGAATTGTTACAACTACGCCGGAGACAATAACCGGCAGGAAAAATGCCGCACGAAAAAATCCTCTAAATTTTATTTTCTGATTTAATACTTCCGCAAGAAAAAGAGCAATAATTATTTGAAGAGGAATATGAATAACTAAAAATATTATCGTGTTAACAAGTGATTGTGAAAAAAACTTATCCTGGAAAAGTCTTGTGTAATTAGCAAGACCTATATATTTCATCGGAGATATTATATTCCACTCGTGAAATGTAAGAACTATGGAGAATACAACCGGGAATGCAACAAACAGCAAAAAGTGAAAAATGTAAGGAGCAACTAAAAAATACGGTATAAATTTTTTCGTTTTCATTTTTTACTAATATCTGCCCTTATTTTATATAAAGTAAATTAACTTGTTTAGCAGCCTCATGAATAGCTTCTTCCGGCGACTTCTTTCCGTATATTACACATTCTTCATATTCCTGCGAAATTATATCAAACACCTCCGTAAGATTAGGGTATGGATCGGTTCCTCTTACATATTCAGATTGTTTCGCAAATTCTATCATTTTAGGATTTTTTTCAAAATACTCCGTAAATGCGGAATCTTTTATTAATCCTTTTCTTCGCGGCAGTTGATTTGTTAATTCTGATAATTTCAAATCATTTTTTTTATCAATCATAAAATGAATAAAGTCCCATGCAAGCTGCGGATTTGAGCAGGTTTTAAATATTACTACGTTTTTAGGGTCACCGTATGTAAATACCGGACCTTGATGGTCGTCCGGAACCGGTATATGCGTAAAGCCATATTCAAAACCTTCCGGCTTAAATTTTTCAGTATGCAATATTTCCCATGATCCTGTAAACCTTGTAGCTATTATACCGGACAGAAAGACATCCTGTCTTGCAGAAAGTCTTTCTTTAGCAAAATAATTATGTTCATAAAGATTTCTTAAAAAAGAAAAAACCTCTACTGCATATTTATTATCAAATGCGGCTTTATAATTCTTTACCAGCGGAGCGCCGTTTGAAGCTGCAAGATACAATGGATAGAAATCAAAAAACCTCTGCCACCAAGTTACAAGTACTTCGGAATATCCGAACCACTTTTTTACATAGCCGTGCGAATCTATATTTTCTTCTTTATATTTTTCCGATGCATGGTTAAACTCATCATAATTTGCAGGCGGTTCTTTAAAACCGAGGGCAGACACAATCCGCTTATTATACAACAGCATAATGGGATTTATTTTCCACGGAATTTGGTAAATGTGTCCATCGGGACTCGTAACTTCATTTATTACCGAGCTGTCGCATCTGTTATATAAGAAATCTTTAAATCCTTTAAGTGTATCAAGTGCAACCAGTACCCCTGCTCTGGCATAATCTTCAACATCGCCCTGCCACATATTGGAATAAACATCCGGCGTTGTTTTACCTACAACTGCCGCAAGAATAATTTCTTCGCTCGATTGTCCCTCCGGCACAGGCTGAAATGAAACTTTTCCAGAATTATTATGCTTATTCCATTCATTTACAATATACCCGGCAAAATCAATTTCCTGAGTATTATTGCTGGACCAGTATAATAGTTGATTAGATTTTCTTTGGCTCTTAGATCCGCAAGAAATTAGGAGTAAAATAATTAATACTGAAGAAATAATAACTAAAAATTGCTTTCGCACTTTAACGCCTTTTTTATAATATTACGAATAAAATATCGTAATAATTATTCAGTATAAAAAAATATTATTTTATTCCCAATCATGCCATACAAAATCTATGGAAGGATAAACCGGATGAGGAAAAATCCCCCCCTTCCTCACGAAATAAAAATCAACTGCCCTTGGGTTATTATTGTCCTGGACAATTATTTTATCTAATATTTTTTCATCAATTTCAATTTGATATTTCTTTTTAAGTTCCTGCAGCTTTCTAAATGTCTTCGTTATTAAATCCTGCTTTTTATCATCATAATCACCTTTAGAGCTTGAGGGTTTCTCAATATCTAACCCGATTGAATTTCCTATCTCATCTCTGACTACCGCATATATTATTTTATCCTGCCACCAATTAAGTTGTTGTTTTATAATTTCCTTATCCTGGTAACCTCTTGAATAAGCCTGTTCGGTAAGCAAGTTATCTCTAACCATCTTCCAGATTATTTTTTCCAACGAAGCAGAAAATGTATTAAAGTTTGATCCATTAAACTTTAAATATTCATCCCTCATTTTGTACCAGTTAATAAAATC
>PLNZ01000197.1 GCA_003142915.1 Ignavibacteriales bacterium
AAAATAATATTTCTTTTGTGTTTTATTGCAAGCAGATTATGGATGTCCTTTTCAAATAAATTTTCAAGCGTAAAATGAGATGATTTAGGAAGCGCCATAGCGTCGAATTCCTTTTGTGGGCGAAAGTCAATTATCTGAAGGTCTTTGTCATCATCTATCAGCCTGAAAGCCAGCTCATCTGCTGTAATTGTTTTGCAGGGGCAGCTGTTAACAAAGACTGTATCTGAAAGCTGATTTAACATATTGACTTTCCTGTCCGGCAAAACAAAAGCCGATAGACCGATTACAAGCGCAATTGCAGTTAAACCAAAATAAAGAGGCCTGGAATTAAATTCCGGATTCGGCTTGCCGTTTACTTTATTTTCAATAAAGGTTGTGGCCCAGAATGCGCCTACAGCTATAAAAGTTAAAAGGAATGCGAAAAGTGACTGCGACATTCCCAGCACTTCAAATATTCTCGGGCTTCCCCAATTGGCAGCTTTATACAGTCCCTCAAACATAGGGTAGCCTTCTGCAAATACCAGTATGCCCAAAAATGAACCTGCAACAAAAATCATAGCGTCTATTTTACCTATTGCAGCTCCGCATATGCTTGTGCCCGGGCAAAATCCGCCTATAACAAAACCCAGCCCCATAATCAGTCCGCCCACAATAGCGGACCAAAGGAAAGTGGGATTTATATAAATCAAAGAAACATCAAGCAGGCCGAAATGGCCCAGCGCAACAACGCCGAGCATTGCAGTAACACCGGCAGTAAAGAAAACGCGCAGAACCGTAAAGTCGTATCCATAGAAAAGACCTACGAGTTTTTTAGACGTTGAGAACCCCGCCTGCTCAAGAATAAAGCCAAATCCAATTCCGATAAATAAAGCAGCTACAAGATTTAATTCATTTCCGATAACTTCAGGTACTAATGGTCCCATAATTTAATCTCCTCTCTTATAGCCAAAGTTTTCTGAAAAAGTAAGCGAATGCGTAAGCACCGCCAAATATTGCACCCATCGTAATTATGCCGCCGAATGATAATACCGCCATTCCGCTTAGTGCGGCACCGCTTGTGCAGCCTCTTCCGAATTCTGCTCCGAAGCCGAATAATGCGCCTCCTATAAGTGCGCCAATAACCCTTGTGGCGGGCTTAATTTTAGATGAATGTTCCAATGTAAATTTCAGCCTGTTGGAAATTAATCCGGAAATAAAAGCACCGATAATAACCCCGGCTATTTCAAAAATAAGCCAGTTTTTTAACGGGTTGCCGGGATGTTCCACCGAATACTCCCGGTAAAATTCAGCATTGGCAGTATGTGCGGGTGCAACAGTTTCCACAGCAGAAACAACTGTGCTTTTAACTGCACCGCTGGCTCCTAATCCTCTTCCGGAAACATAAATTGCTGCCAGAAGGACTAATCCAAGAAAAAATCCTGCTAAATACGGGTTCATATATTTGGTCTCAGACATGGCCTACCTCATTTTCTAAAATTTTTGTTTCTGCCGGTATTTCTTCCTGCAGCTTTACGTCTTTTCCTTCGACCTCAAGCTCTTCATAGCCTGTAATCATTGCTTTAAGGTTTGATGTTACTGTGGCCCCTGTGGTTATAAGATAAAGGTGCACTATTATAAATGCCAGCAGAAGAAAAGCTCCTGCCGTGTGAAACAGTGCTATAACTTTAACCGAATCAATATTCAATCCCACTATGCTTCCTTTTTGAGGATACCTGTAGAACATGTACAGAAGTCCTGATATAACCATAGTCGGAATTACTAGAATCTTAAGCGAAAGATAAACCAGTTTCTGCAATGGGTTCAGCTTGCTTAGTACGGTTTTCTTTGTTGGGTGCGGCGCATTTTTAAATATTCCGAATAAATAATAATTTATCTGCGCTTTCATATTTTTAGCAGTAGGAAGGTACTGCCTCCACTCGCCGGTTGAGAAATGCCAAAAAATTGCAAACGCGATTAAAACAATAAAGCTGTATGCTGCAATATTATGAAATTTAACAGCGTTCTGATATCCGAAAAAAGTTATAGAGCCGTGAATTTCNNTCTGTAGATATAAACTTTTTGTTTCATTATCATCCTCTCTTTTTCATTTTATAAGATGAAACCAGCCGCATAGTGCCGTGTGCAAACACTCCGAGAAGTGAAAGAATTAATAACCAGCCTCCTGCATATTCAATAACTGCACTATAATCCCTTGCGGGCATATAAAAATCATTGAGGCCTACCAGGCGGCTGTTTTCACGCGAATGGCAGTCCGTACAGGTAAGTGCATTTTCTTTTGATGATACCATATGATTAATTGGCCAGTACATTTCAGTACGGATAAAGGAAACGTGGCCGCTGAATGGAAGACCGGCATCTTTCATACCTACTTCTGCAGCAGTTTCCCAGTTAAAGTCTTTCCAAAATGCGCCTTCCCCTTTTTTGTCTGCATATAGTTTAGGCTGAAATAACATTTTTGTTACCGGGTCAAACGGCTGAAGTGCTCTGTGTATTTTTACCGGTATTATTTTGGAATCAATGTCATTGTAAGAACCGTAAAGAGGATTAAGCACAAGCGGTACGGTTGTATCTGCAACGGTGTCACCCAAAAGGTAATGGCCTGCAGTACCGTTAAACCAGATGTAATCCGGTTTAAGATTAGTGCCCCATTTAAAGCTGCCCTTAATAGACAGGTAAGTATGGTTGCCGTCTTTGTCGTCCTCTTCATAAGGCTCGCCGTTCTTAAGCTTCCCGGCAGTTGACCAGTCCCAGTATATTTTAGTTGCATTAGCCTTTGCATAAACAGGAATATGGCAGGTCTGGCAGGCAACTTTAAGAGTATGCTGATTAAGAATAGCATCGGCATGAGGATTTTCCGTATGGCATTCTTCGCATGTAACCCGGTTACGGTTCATGGAAGAAAGAGAATACATCTTTCCGCTTATATTATGTTTTTCGGTTTTATGGCAGTCAACGCACTGCATATTCATACCGTCCGTGCCCATGTGTATGTCAAGGCTTTTAGGACCGTCAAACATTGCTTTGTCAAGGTCGCCGTGCTTAACATTATTGCCGCCTCCGCCGAAGAAATGGCACACACCGCAGTTGGATCTTTTCGGATCGCCTACATGCTGTGCCACGTTTGATAAATCAACTGACGGATCTGGCATACCTGCTTTTTCGTTTGCTTTGGCGTATGTTTCAGTATTGTCATGGCATACAAGGCAGTCTATGTTTGTTGAATCGGTATATGAAAATGTTTTAGAATCTTTCATACCGTATCCTATATGACACTTGGCGCAGCTTTCTTCGTTGCCTTCGGTGCCTATACAGAAATTATTTATAGCATTTTTCTTACCAAGGTAAACAATACCGCGGCCCTGAATATATTCCGCACGCTCCCAATTCCAGTGGTTGGATTTCATTACCTCTTTAGCCCTCTCCGTATGGCATGAGATGCAAGCCTCAGTAACCTGCTGTGGAGTGGTAAATTTTTTCTGCAAAACTGCAAACTTTGTATGATCCACTGACGGAGCCGGTTTTTCGGACAGCTTTGTCTGAAGAAGAGATAAAGGATTTTGTTCCGTATCCTTTGAAGAAAGGATACCTATAGCTATAGCTATAACTAAACCTATTAAGGCAACTGAGATGAATATTTTTTTCATAACTTACAGTTTTTTTAGATGAATATTTAGTTATCTAATAGTAATTGATTTTATAAGGTTCTTAATCCTGCCGCAATCTGAATGTTTCCGGTAAACATCACATTCGCGGCAATTTCTCTCCTTACAAGTGTTTTCATGAGCATAGCACCAACATGGTTTAGAATGCTCCTTAAATGAATTGCAATTTTCTCTGTCATCTTCAGAACATTTTACTATATCCCAGCATGGAATAAGAGAGTAAATAGCCTTTATCCCGGCGATGCTTATTTTATATTCGTTAATACCTTGTCTTATGCATTTTAATCTCTCTATATCCGAATTAGAATATAACCGATGATGTGATTCCTTTTTAAATGGTACTATCAATCCTTCTTTTTCATACATTCTAAGTGTGTGTACGGAAATATCAAGAAGCTTAGCCGCGCTGCTTATAGGGTACAGAGGCAAATCATTATCAATCGCAGTTTCCAAAAAAGATCCCTTTTAATAGTTGATATTTATAAATATCAAATAATCTGCCAATTATAGATATTAAATATTCTTTAGAAAACAGGCAAAAAATAAGGTTTTGATTCTTAAAATTAAGAAAACCAACAAAATAATTTTCTTTTATAAGAATGGATATGTATGTATTAATGAATTTTCTTAGCTTGTTTTAGATTTATAGTAAGTATTTTTACACCTATGTATTAAACTATAATAGTTACTTAAGGAAATGGAAAATTTTAGACTAAAAGTATTCCGCCTGGTTGCAAAAAATTTAAGCTTTACTAAAGCTGCAAATGAACTTTATATTACCCAGCCGGCAATTACCAAGAATATTCAGGTGTTGGAAAATGAAATTGGACTCAGGCTTTTCAACCGCAAGTGGAATAGGACTTTGACTGCCAAAGAATTAAATATAAATCCCTCAACCTTGTGGCGAAAGATGAAGAAATTTAATATTAAGTTTTGATGAAACAGCTTTAAAAGTTTATGACTCTATAATTTGTACATTACTCTTTACCAGAAAATTATTCAGATCAATAACAATGTTGTTTATTTCGGAATCTGAGAATTCTCTTTCTTTTGCTACAGATTCAAGTGTTGCGCTGAACGATTCACCGCAGCTTATTCCACAGACGCCTTTTTTTATAAGGTAATGTAAAGCTTCCGGTAAGCTTCTTAATATGAATTCTATTTCATCTTCTTTGGTTATTGGCCTCATTTACTTTGTCCTGTTTGCCTGGAAGGAAAAACAAAAATTAATCCCATCATTGCACCGTAAAGTGTAGAAATGTAAGGGTTCCCTGTAATTGGGCATGAACCGGTTCTGCATCCCACAAAATGATAATACCCAAATCCGGTTAAAGCCCCAACAAGAACAGAAGCAACGGTTCTAATATTCAAATATTCTTTTAATTTCATATTATCTAATCCTGATAAAATCTTTATTATTTGTGCTTACTAATCGGATAATACATTCATTTCAGCCTCAATTTCTTTGGAAATTGAAATTGCAGCAATGGTCCCATCTGAAGTAGCTGTAGTAATTTGCCTGAAAGATTTGCTTGCAACATCTCCCACCGCATAAATATCTTTGAGATTGGTTTTCATTTCTGCATCTGTCTTAATATACCCCCAATTGTCAAGTTCAAAGAACTGTTTTACTTCACTTATATTTGGCGTCATCCCGGCGAAAATAAAAACGCCGTCACAACTAACAGTGCTTAATTCGTGAGTTTTTAAGTTTTCAACCAGAACCTGGTTAACAGTTGAGCCGTTCTTAACAAATTCGCGTGGTTCATGTTCAAACATAAATTCAATCTTTGGATCGGCGAAAGCTCTTTCCTGGGCAAGTTTATTAGCCTGCAGTTTATCAAATTGATGGATAATAGTTACTTTGGATGCAAACTTAGTAATGAACAAGGACTCTTCTATTGCAGAATTTCCACCGCCGATTACAACAACATGCTTCCCTTCGTAAAACTTTGCATCGCAGGTAGCACAATAGGAAATACCCTGTCCTTTATATTCCAATTCACCTTTTACATTAAGTGGACGTGGTGACGAACCGGTCGCTATTATTATTTTTTTTGCCTTAATGGTTTCATAACCATCAACTACAATAAATTTATTTTTAAGATTAATTTCAGTAATATCTACTGCCGATCTGAAATCTGCACCGGCTGCTTTAGCCTGTTCAGACATATAGTGCATCAGCATATATCCGGAAACAGGTTCGGAAAATCCCGGATAGTTGCTTACCAGGTGCGTAACTTTTACCTGCCCGCCGGGAAGATCTTTATCAACGACAATAGTTTTGAGTTTTGCCTGTGCCGTATAAATTGCAGCAGATAATCCAGCTGGGCCTCCACCGATTATCAGAACATCACATTCTGAATTCTTTTTCCTGATAGTTGCCTTCAATTCTTTTGCTTTTTCTTCCGGGATGAGTAATTCAAGGTTTTCTACAATCTCGGACCGCTTTATTCCGCCTGATATTCTGTCCCCTTTCAACTTACCATTTTCATAAAACAATAATGTTGGAGAAGATGAAACTCCTAAAGACAATGCTAACTCCCGGTTTTCCTGGCGATGTATTTTAATGAATTTAATATCATTTCCGTAAACTTCGGCTAAAGATTCAAACTTACTTGCTAATGCTTCACACGGAGGGCATTCTGTAGAATAAAAGTCTACAACAACCTTACCGGATTTTATTACTTCATTTTCAAAATCATTTGTTTCTATATATTTAATTTTCTCAGACATTACTCTATTTCCTTTGTTATATATGAAGATATACCCATTCCAATTAATTCTTTGATCGGGCGGCAATCCGGCGAATGTAATTTTCCGGTTTTATTAAATGCTACAGCAGCACAACCGCCGCCGCAGGCCAGCTGTAAACTACAGTCTTTACACTCTGTTATTGTAGTAACATCTCTTTCTTCCCATTCGATAACTTTATCTTTAAGAATGCTTATTTCAGGATAAAAAGTCCCCAGCGAGGAGCCGGGTTTTCCAACTGTAGCAGTACACGAATATATATTGCCGGTATAATCGAATGCCCACTCAGTCTTGCACCCTGTACAGGCATCAAAAAGCGGATCGGGTAATTCACCGTTTTCAAAAAGATATTTGGAAATTGGAAAAGCCGGTTTATGAAATTCAAGGATTTCCGGATATTTAGTTATCAAACTATAGACAGTTTCATAAAACTCCAGGCGGGAAAACAACTTACTATGACCCGACTGGCAATAGTGCAATTCATAGTTCCTGCCAAACTGGGTCTTGAACAATTTGTTTTTAGTCCAACCTTTACTGATTGCAAATCGGGCAAGTTCAACCATGCCATAAATGTTTTCTTTATCAAGAACCATTCTTAGATTAATAGTTATATTGTTTGCAAGAGCAAGATCAATACCATCTACTATTTTAAAGAAAGTAGGATTTCCTCCTTTAAGCGGGCGCCTCTGGTTATGAATTTCTCCGGCTCCATCAAGGGTAACCTGGATTTCCCTGATATTTTTAGTTTTTAGTATATCGATATATTCTGAAAGCTCGTAGCCGTTTGTAACGATGGCAATATCAAGATCGTTTTTTTCTGCTTGTTCTAAGAAATAAGTAATAATGTCTTTATATTTTTTACCGGCTAACAAAGGTTCGCCGCCGAAAAGTGTTATATATTTTTTCCTATTCTTGAATTCATTATTCACATAGTTAAAGAAAGAATCAATAACTTCTTTTGTTGGAATTTCGAATTTATTTTCATAACCAACCTGATAGCAATAACTGCATTCAAAATTACACGCATACCAGGGGACAAAAAATATTTGTACCTCATCAGTATCTCTTGACTCGATAAAGTTGAGATATTTTTCCGTATAAAGTTTTTTCTCTGCTGCCTCATCGGCAAGATATCCCTTTTCAATATATTCATCCACATTGGTATAGTTGCCGGAATTTATTTCAGCCGCTTTTGCAGAATCAAGTATATCGGCATTACCTGTCAGGATATTAACGAGGTAGGACGAATTTGAATCTTTAATTTTTGAAAA